>DEAY01000362.1 GCA_002348345.1 Verrucomicrobia bacterium UBA2970 | reverse complement strand
GCGCAAAAGAGCAACAGCGAAAAGAGAAATATTTTTTTCATACGACACCTCCTAAGGGTCCATACTATTTTGGTCCAAAAGGCATCCTATCATAGAAACTCCAGAAAGTGCCAGGAAGTTAGAGCCAATCGAGTCGATATCGCCCGAGTCCGCCGTCACGGAACCCTGATTCAAATCCACCGCTTCCAGCCCACCTCCAATCTCTTGCCGAAAAATCGATCGACCCACCCAGATCCCCACAATCGGAGAACGAACAGACCCGATTGCCCTGAGTCTCGCCCCCTTCTCAATCAGACCGACGCAACCAGTGCTTCCTCCCTCGGGCGAGGGTTCATCCCCCCTCGATCTCAGCCCCCGCATTGGACGCTTCTCCCAAACAGGCCGCCTGTATTCTCGCCACTTCCTCATCATCCGGTCTCAACCGTAGGATTTCTTCGTAAATTGCAATTTCCGCATCGGTTTCGCCCGAATGGGCAAAGCAAACGGCAAGAATTCTGAGCACCTCGATATCCTCAGGAAACGCATTGAGAAGATCCCGACAAATCGTGGCTGCCTCAAAATATAAACCTTGGTCCAAGTTAAGATGAACGAGCAACTTACGAGGCATGGGATTGAAGGGGTCCAACCTCATCGCTCGCTCGAGAAACCGCTCAAATTCATCAATCTGATTCAGTTCCAGAGAACATGCGGCCAGTTGGGTCAAAACTCGAACCGTTCCCTGATCCCCCTTCAAACCAACGCGGAGGGTCTCCGAGGCATCAGCAAATCGTCCACGATTAAACTGAAGTTGACCCAGCCGGAAGTAATCTCCAGAAGAAGGAAGACGCTGATCACTCAGCCGATTGAGGAGCTCATCCAACGCCTCAACATTTTCCTGTTCCCATGCTCGCTCGGCCGATTCCAAATCATCAATCCACCCCATGGGTTCGGGTTCAACGCATGACCCCGGTTCCACCTTCAGCGACATGGTGATGGCAAACGCTGGAAACGAGGAATGCCATCGCCCCTTCGAACCTTCATTCACTGACTCTTGAACCCGGCCCGCTCCCAGGTTCAAACATTCCACCCTGTGAAAGACGCGAAACATTGTCGTGACTCTTTTCGATGAGACTTTCTGCAGTCGCTGAATTCAGCCACCAACAGGTTTACACTCTCTTGCGATCCGCCCCCGCGGTGACATTCGTCCCTCCCCTGGAAGGCCTCGACCTACCCGCTCAAGGATGAACGCCAACTGGTTATTGGAGCAATCGAAGGACGTTCTGGGGGAGTTGGTTTGCCTGGGCGAGCATGGCCGTTCCCGATTGAACCAGGATGTTGTACTTCGCCAGTTCAGTCGATTCCTCGGCAACATCCACATCCTTGATGCGGGAGTTGACCGCCTCCATATTGCTCTTGCTTACCGCCAAATTCTCGCCCGTACTGCTGATCCGCGCCTGGGCCGCACCGAGCGTGGCAATATCTTTGCCCAATTTAGCCACAGCCATTTCGAGTCTTACCACGGCATAATCTGCCCCTTCGCGTGTTGATAGAGTCGTGCCACGGTGCTCATTATCCTGCCCCCATTGGTGTAAGTCCGACCAGAGATCAAAGTATTCACCGCTGAAAAGATTAACCCCTTTCACGTCGAACATATTGCCGTCAGCATCCTTGGTCACTGGGATGCTGTCCCCGTGAAACAAATTCACCCCATTGAATTTCTTGACGGCCGTGTCATTCATGAACGCCTTGAGTTGCTGGAACTCCTCATTGTAGAGCTCCCGGTCGTCGTTCGATTTGAGACCATCCTTCGCCAGGATGGCCAATTCGTTCATCCGGTTCAACACACTCCCCAGTTTCCGAAGGTGACCATCCTGAGCCTGGGTAAATGACATCGCATTGGCCAGGCTATCCTCCGCAGCCGCAATTCTCTGGAGCCGGCTGTCCATCCTCAACGAAACCGCCATTTCAGCCGCCCCTTCCGAGGCACCGTTGAGCCTTGATCCCGAGCTCAAGCGGTCGAGAGAGCGGGTCAACATGCTCTGGTTGGTTGCCAACCTCTCCGAAGCCCGCAGCGCGGCTAGGTTTGAATTAATGACCGACATCGTGATACCTTCCTTTGTTGTTACGTATTCCTTGAATCGAAAGCACTAACCTCAGCGCCTTCCCTATCAAACTTTTTCGGAGCTGATTTGCTCCATGGACCCGATCAAGCAAGAGGCCTTCCTCTTCACCCCTTTGGCCAACAAGCCGTCGACCTTCGACCCTTTGAGGGTCACTGCTTCCCGATTGCTCTTCTCGATCTCTTCGTAGATCTCACTACGAAAAACGGGCACTTCCTTGGGGGCGTCGATACCGATCTTGACCGTGTCACCATCCACCCTCATCACCCTCACCACGATCCGCCCATCGATCACAAGGCTTTCATTTGTCTTACGAGCCAATACCAGCATGAGCTTCCTATTCCTTGATTCGATTGCGGCTGTCCTTAGCGATCAGCTTCTCACTCACGCCATACTCCGTTACATTCTGCACCACCAACTGTGCCCCCGTACGAGTGTCACGGTTAATCAACAAGGGCCCCTTCAAATTCGCAGTCGGCCCCTCTTCCCCGCCAAGCGTCACGATGCTCAACAACAAGATCTGATCCTCTCGATCGATTCCCAGCATTCTGAATCCTGCGGGATCGAAGTCCGGATTGTAGTCCGCAAACGCCAGATGGGGCGGAACCACCAGAAAGGCCAGGGAGGGCTCATCAATCATCTGAAGCCAGAGAAACGGTTCTTCCTCCTCGTTCTGGAGCAGGACGTATCGTTTGACCTCCTCAAAACCAAGCAACCCCTTGGGAAACGTGAAGACCTGTTCGGTCTCTACCGCCATTGGCGTTGATGCTTCAGTCTCGATTGAATTCATGTCGAGACCGACCAAGCAAAAGTGATGCCAAGGATCCACCGCCCCCATACTACACCCTTTGAAGCCAGGGGTTGGATTGGCAGGAAAACGGAAGCATCCGCCACGCGGTCAAGGGCCGCTAAGCTTTCATAAAACAGCCAAAAACCTTTGTTTTTCGAGGTTTTAATGAATCCCTCTTGTAGTAAAAGGCCAGTCAAACCCGATCCCGCTGGCAGGATCCGACCCCACCTAGAATCGATCGTAATTCGCCTTTGAACGATCGGAGTTCCGGCACATCAACAAAGGGGACGAGTTTGCCCTTTTCAGGAAACGCGAGGGAACTATTTGCCGCCTGAATTTTCCCGACCCAAGGAATTTGGGGGCATTTATGGTAAAATCCAGTGTGGCACAGCTGCTGCTCTCCGCCGTCGACCGTTCAAATATCTAGCAATGATCGAAGCCCTCTTTAACCAAACGAATTACATCGCCGCGAAAACGGGCATTGATGCGAGTCACCTCAAGCAACAGGCCATCGCAAGTAATCTCGCCAACGCCGAAACGCCCGGATACAAGCGGGTCGATACCGCTTCATCATTCCAGGAGGCCTTTAACCAGGCACTCAATGGAGGCGATAAGACCGAGCTCAAGAGAATCAAGCCCACCATCGAGATCGACAAAACGGCAATCAGTACTAGAGAGGACGGAAACTCCGTCGATATTGAGCACGAAATCGTTCAGCTGAATCAGAACGCCCTCGCGCATAAACTCCAAACCCAACTGATTTCCGGAACCCTCTCCAAGCTTCGCTTGGCGATTACCGGCCGTCCGCACTAGTTAAGTCTTTTGTTTCCCTTCTCATGAATATCTCCCTCCCAGGATCAGAGAGTATCGCCGCGGGAATGAACGCGGAACGAATTCGAATGGAGATCGCCTCCCAAAACATCGCCAATTCGCTGGTCACCCGCACCGAATCCGGCGACCCCTACCGACGTCAAAGGGCTGTTTTTGAGGAAGTCCTCAAAGAATCTCAAGCGGCGGCAGACACCGGAGTCAATAATCAGATTCACACCGTGCAGTTGGTTCGCATTGAGCCCGACCCATCGGACCTGAAAAAGGTTTACGACCCCCAGCATCCGGATGCGGATGGCGATGGCTATGTCTCTTATCCCAACGTCGATGTTAATCGTGAAATGGTGGATCTCATGATGGCCAGCAGAGCTTATGAAGCAAATGTCGCAGCGATGAAGTTTTCCCGGAAAATGGCAAATGAAGCCCTTAGCATTGGAAAGAAGTAGTGTTAAGAGAATAGAGCATTGATTATGGCCATCACACCAGCATCCATCACACCAGCATCCGCCGACAGCCTTCTCAACCAGGCCATGGGCCAGGGTGCCCAAACCGCTGAAAACCCTTACCAGTTCCCATCGGGAGGGGCGATCGACGGCATCCAGTTTCCTGCGATGATGGAACAAATGGGACTTCAGGATCTCCCTCAGCTCGCCGACCCGAACCTCGCCTTGGCCGCCACGCGTCAAACCGGAGATGCCGGCGCTGGTCTATCTCAGCTCATCGGCAATCTTGCCCAATCCGTCAGCCAGAAGAGTCAAGAGGCTGGCAATGCGGTCAGCGCTATGATGAGTGGGCAGGATGTTCCGATCCACCAGGCCATGATCGCGATTCAAGAGTCAAGCGTCTCCTTCCAATTGATGGTCGAGGTGCGCAACAAACTCCTGGAGTCCTATCAGGAAATGATGCGCATGCAGGTCTAGCCATCGACAACAGGTTAATAGAGAATGAAAGAAACCATTCAAAAACTGGCCGCCGATTTGCTGAACACCTGGAGAGCGCTCGGGGTGAATCAGAGGATCACGATCGGGTTTTCCGGCGCTGCCGTCCTTTTGGGCCTCCTCAGTCTCGGCTACTGGTCCAGTCAACCCAACCTGACCATGCTGTATGGAAATCTCTCGCCCAAGGAAGCCAACAAGGTCGTCACCTTCCTCGAGAACAATTCGATCACCTTCGAGCTCCGCAATTCCGGAAACTCGATTTATATCCCCAATGATCAAGTTCACAAGGTCCGGATCGACCTGGCCGCCCAAGGCATCCCTCAAAAAGGGGAAAGCGTGGGACTGGAGATTTTCGACCGGCCCGCCTTTGGGCTCTCGAACATGCAACAGCGTGTCAACTACATGCGGGGGATTCAGGGAGAGCTCACCCGGACCATTCGTCAAATGGATGGAATCGAGACCGCCGAAGTCATGGTCGTCATCCCCGAAAATCAGCTTCTGATCGACAGTACCATCCGCTCATCGGCGTCTGTCTTTATCAAGACCGGCTATGCCTATGACGTCTCCGCAAACCAGGTCCGGGCGATCCAGCTCCTCGTGGCGAACGCCGTCGAAGGATTGATGCCTGCCAACGTCACCGTGGCCACTGCGGATGGGAGGCTGCTCTCTCGAGAAGAAGACCCAAGTTCCCTCAGCGCCATCACCGATCGCCAGTTGGAAACCCGCCGGCAACTGGAATCCTATCTGTCCCAGAAAGCTCAGGAAATGCTGACGACCGTGCTGGGGCCGGGTAAATCGATCGTCCGCGTTTCAGCCACCCTGAACTTCAACACCGAGACGACTTCAAAAACGACTTTCGACGCCGACACCGTCCCCCGCTCAACCACTCAAACCACTGAAATCATCAGCTCCTCGACGGGAGCTAACACGAGCACCAATGCAGTGGCCGCTGCCACAGCTCTCGAAGAGAGCAACACGGAAACGTCGACCACGGACACCGAATATGCGGTCAGCAGCACGACCAACGACATC
>DEAY01000129.1 GCA_002348345.1 Verrucomicrobia bacterium UBA2970 | reverse complement strand
TGAAAATGAATGCCGCCAAGGAGGCGCTCAAGGCCGTCCTTGACCAAGTGTCGCCGGACACGCACATCGGGCTTCTGGTCTTCAGTGCGACCAATGTCACCGATCACTGGGTTTATCCGCTGGGCCCTCGCGATGAAGCCGACCTGATCAAGGCCATCGACCTTCCCCAACCTCGCCGGGGCACGCCTCTGGGCGAATACATCAAGATCGGAGCCGACCGCTTACTGGAAGCCCGGCAAGCCCAATACGGCTACGGGACCTACCGGCTTCTCGTGGTCACGGATGGGGAAGCAACCGATCCCCGCCTGGTCGACCAATACGCTCCCGAAGTCCTTTCACGGGGGATCACGATGGATGTGATCGGCGTCGATATGGATCAGGATCATACCCTGGCCACAATGGCCCATTCCTATCGAAAAGCCAACGATCCGGAATCCTTGAAACAGGCCGTTCAAGAAGTCTTTGCGGAGCTCTCTTCTGAGTCCGCCGACTTCTCGATGGACGAGGCCTTTGAACTCATTGCCCCGATTCCGGCAGAGGCCGCCGCCGCCGCCTTGCAAGCCTTGGCCACTTCAGGAAACGAACCCATCGGACAACAAGACAACAGGCCGGCGAAATCCTCGGACTTCACAACCTCAACCCCGCCTTCGGCGTCCGTTCCCGCTTCCCCCATCCAAAGCTCAGCAGAAGAATCGTGGAGCGAGCTCCTGAAGATTGGAGTCCTCGGAGCCATCATCCTTCTCGTCATCCTGACCAGGAAATCTTCTAAACGATGAGTCAACGCAAAGCAAAAGGATGCCTCATTGCATCCCTTCTCTGGTGCGTGATCCTTGTCATTCTGGGGGCCGCCTATAAGTTCCTCGTTCACCCCTCGCTCAGCAAGAAGCTCACCGAGGAAACCGGCTCGGCGAGTCAGTATCGAGAAACAGTGCGCCTCGCCGCTGATTCGTTTTCCGGCTACGCGATCTTCCGCTCCGACCGGATGAAGGAAACCCTTCGTCAGGACGGCATCAAACTGGACCTTCATGATGACGGGGCGGACTACGAAGCGCGGATCGAGGCGCTTCGCAACGGGGAAACGGATCTGGCCGTGTTCACCATCGATTCCTACCTCGCCGCCGGAACCCGTGCCGGAGACTTCCCCGGCAGCATCGTGCTCATCATCGACGAAACCAAGGGGGGCGACGCCATCGTCGCCAAACCCAGCGCGATCCAAAGCCTGCAGGATCTCAACGATCCGAATGCTCGGATCGTCTTCACGGCGAACTCCCCCAGTGAGTTTCTCGCCCGGGTGGTCCTGGCCCACTTTAATCTCCCGGATCTTCCCGAAAACTGGGCCCAGGGAGCGGACGGACCCCAAGCCGTCCTCCGCGCAGCCCAAGAGGCCGGTTCAACGGACAAGAGGGCCTTTGTCCTCTGGGAACCCTACGTCGCTCGAGCCGTCAATGACCATGGGCACCGGATCCTTCTGGACAGCTCAAAGCTCGAGGGCTACATCGTCGATGTCCTAGTCGCCCAACGGTCCTTCCTTCGAGACCACCCGGACCGAGTCGCCTCGGTCCTCCAAGCCTATCTCCGGGCGGCCTTCCATTACAGTCAGTCCGACAACGCCCTGGTCGAACTAGTACAGGAAGACGCCGCGCGCACCGGAAGCGAACGCCTGACCCCTGCGCAGGCCCAACGGGTCGTCGATGGGATTCAATGGAAGAACACGCTTGAAAACTACGCCCACTTCGGCGTGAACCCCCGGGACCAGGAAGACAAAGTCCCCCATCTTGAGGACATCATCATGAACATCGTCGATGTCCTGGTGAAGACCCAAGCGATTCCCCAGGATCCCCTCGCCGGGCGCTACCACACCCTCTTCTATCAAAAAACACTGAGCGACCTCAAAGCCGATGACTTCCATCCCAGCCGCAATCTCAATGTCGTTGCTGGCCTCGGATCGAGTCCGGAATCCGTCGAGACGGTCCGAGTCACGGAGGAAGCCAAAGCGATCTCGGAGACCGAGTGGACCCAATTGCGGCCGGTCGGGGAATTAAGCATCAAACCCCTGGTCTTTGTCCGCGGCTCCGCGAACATCAGCATCACCAGCCGGCGGGACCTTTCCGCCTTGGCAAAGAAGCTCAAGTCATTCCCGGAATTCTATGTTCGTTTGATTGGACAAACGCGGTCGGAAGGCGACACGGACGCCAATCGCCGACTGGCCGAACAACGCGCAACCGCTGTTTCCGAGCAGTTGATCGCCGCCGGCATTGGCTCACAACGGATTCGCACGGAAGCCACCCCGTCCATTGATCGCGCCGGCGCGGCACAGTCGGTTCGTTTCGTGGTCGGGCAACTCCCCTACTAACCGCCAAGACGCCGGTCCGTCGATTTAAGAGTAATCATGGCAGCCCCATTTCCATTGACCATCTCCCTGGCGTTCCTCAAAGAAGATTCGGAAACGGCAATTGGCGGCGCCTTTTGGTCCCTGCCTGAAGGACCGTCCGTCGTGGGATTGAACGCTTTTCCGGCAGGGTGCCGCCATCGCAAAATGGTTGTCCCTTCGCCCCCCCTTCAGCGATACTCGAGCCGTTATCGCGACGAGCCCATGATGAAGGATCAACAGGTCAGAAAGCAGGTCTTTGTCCGGCACCTGGGGAGTCCTTTGGTGCTGGCGCCTCTCCTCCTCGGAATGACTTCGCTCACCGCCGCGTGGGCCTTTGACTGGAAGACCGCCTCGATAGCCACCTTCGCCGGGGTGGCGGGATTGTTGGCCTCCGGGGGAATCTTTCTCACGCGACTGATTCTCGGGGGCGAGCAAACGGCTGCCAACGTGATTCGGGAAATGGAAGCCGAAACCATCGCCCGGGATGAGGAACGGCTGGACCGACTCGAACAGGCGCTCGAATCCTCGGATAATGATCCTCGGCCCGAGAAGGCGCTCCGCGATCTTCGAGCGCTGGTGGAGGCCTTGAAGGAATCCGCCCAGAATCCCAAGAGTCATCACCTGGCGACGCTGGTTGAGATTCACGCCCAAGTCAACGAGCTCTTCGAACACTGTGTCGAGCTTCTCGAGCAAACGATTCAACTCTGGCAAACCGCCGCCTCGCTCAACACGCCCGCCGCCCAGCACCCGATCCTCCAGCAACGCGAGCGTCTGATCGAGGAAATCCAACAAAGCGTCGAGCAAGTGAGCCACACGCTCGTGGGACTGAAACAACTCAGCGGCACGGAGATCTCGAGCGACCGACTGAAGCAAATGCGGGCTGAGCTTGACCAAAGCCTGAACGTGGCCCGCAACGTCGAGGCACGCGTCAACCGCATGATGCGCGAGTCCCCCCTTTCAAAACAATAGGATCAATTCAGAAAAAGGAATCAACCATGTTTCGAGCAATAGGACGATGGATCAAAGCAGTCGGATACCTTCTCACCGGTCAAGTCGACTCCGCCCGGAGAGTCTTGGATACCAATCCCCACGTGATTCGTGCAAAGTATGACGAAGTCGTTCGAGAGAAAGTCAACCGGATCCAGCAGTTCAAGCAAGCGGTCGCCGGCCTCATCGCCCAAGAGGAGTCCAAGGCCGCCAAAATCAAACAACTGAGCAACGAGGTGGCGAACCTGGAACGACTCAAGGCCGGAGCGCTCGCCAAGGCCAAGCAAACCGTCGCGAAACTCCAGGCCGCCGGAAAGTCAAAAGAAGAAGTTCATCACGACGAAAGTTACAAGAAATGTCTGGCTGCCTTTAACGACTTCTCGTCCACCCTGACTGAGAAACAGGATCGGATCGAGGAACTGGAAAGCGATGTCGCCGACTACGAGAAGACCATCGGCGAACACAAGGTTCAGTTGCAACAGCTCCTCCGAGAGGTTGAAAAGATTCGATCCGAAGCCGCCGATGCCGTCGCCGACGTCATTTCCGCCAAACAGGAAAAAGAGATCGCCGACACGATTGCCGGCATCGCCGAAGATGGAACCGCCGAAGAGCTTCAGTCGCTTCGTCAAATGCGGCAGGAAGTGAAAGCCGAGGCCCGTATTTCCAAGGAGATGGCGGGAACCCATACCAGAAGTCAGGAAGCCGAGTTCCTTGAGTATGCCCGCACCTCCGAATCGACCTCGGAGTTTGACTCCCTGATCGGCCTTGCCGAAGAGGTCGAGCAACCGAAGGAATCCTCCGAATCGAAGTCAAAGGAAAGCGAAAGCGCCCTCCCGGAATAGTCCGGCCGGGTCGTATGCTCCGAAGCCCGTTGCCCATCCAACCCTAATCAACAAAGGAAGAATTATGAAATCAGTCAAATCAATCAGTCGTTCCATCGCGCTCACGTCGCTGCTCGCCGCCGTTGCAACCGGTTGCGGAGGCAGTGGCGATTCCGGTGGCGGCACAACGGCCGATGGTGACATCGTCCCTCGCTTCAGCCTCGCCTGGAGCGAGTATCCCTCGTGGAGCGTTTTTGGAGTCGCCCATGAAACCAAACTCATTGACGGCGCCGAAGGGAAGTTGGGCCCCATCGAGACCAAATGGAACGTCGACATCGTGCTGCAGGAGGCCGATTACGATTCCTGCATCACCATGTACGGATCGGGCCAGGCCGACGCCGCGTGCCTGACCAACATGGATGCGCTCAACCCCTCGCTCTCATTACCCTCCGTCATGATTCTCCCCACCTCGACCAGTCACGGTGCCGATGCTTGCCTGGTGGACGAGTCGATCAAGGAGGTAAAGGATCTGAGAGGAAAGAAGGTCTTCGGCCTCGAGAAAACGGTTTCGGAGTATTGCTTCGTGAGGAACCTCGAGTTGCTGGGCGAGAAAGAAGCCGACCACGATTTCAGCAACATGGATCCCGGTGCGGCTGCGGTTGCGATGCAGCAGAAGCAGGATGAAGTCAATGCCATCGTCGTTTGGAATCCCTTCGTGATGGAGACGCTCAACAAACGTCCCGACGTCAAGGTGCTCTTCGACTCGACCTCCATTCCCAACGAAATCATCGACGCCGTGATCATGTCCCAGGCGGCCCTGAAAAAGCCGGGAGGCCGGGACTTCGCCTGCGCGGTGATCGACGCCTTCTACGCCGTCAACCAGCGCATCGCCGATCCGGCCACGGGCGACGACACGTTGGTGGCGCTCGGTGAGAAATTCTCCAATCTCAATCTGGAGTCGATGAAAACGGTCGTCCAGCAAACGAAGTTTTTCACCAGCCCGGATGCCGGGAAAGCCATCCTTTCCGGAGACGCTCTCTCGGAGATCATGACCAAGGTCACCGACTTCTGCGTCTCGCATGAAATCGTCGCTCGAGCTCCTTCCGTCGCCTTCGGGGCCGGTGCCACCGGGGACCTCGTCTTCGACCCCAGTTATATCGATCTGGTTGCCGCCAAAAACAAGTAAGCGGCGCTCTGATCATCGACACGAAGGGACAGCGCATGGTCGAAGCCCCCGCCATGGGGTCGGCGCCCGCTGCCCTGTCACCAGGCTCGGGCGGTTGGGGGGGGTGCCGGATCGGAAACCGGCCATCCCTCCGCCAACGCGGATCCTTCGCCTGGAACCCAGAGCAAAAAGGCTCGAGATTTGGGAGGGAATCGTTCACGATTCTTGCTGTTCACTCCGACCAGATCTCAACTCGATCCCATCAAAAATGATCCGACGCCCCATTCAAACTAGCACCCAGCTCCTCCTGGGGATGCTCTCGGTGGTCGTTCTCCTGCTGGGTTACACTTGGCTCTCGCATCGCCAACAAGTCGCCAATCCAAAGGACACAACCATCCCCAGTTGGACCCAATTGAAGGATGGCGTCACTCGGGCGGTCACTCCCAATCATCGGTCGGGTGAGCGATGGATCGTGGTCGATTCCAAAGCGACGGGCTACCGCCTCTTCCTCGGTCTTTTCTGGGGAATCACCGGCTCACTCGTCCTCGGCATTCTCATGGGGTGTTTCCCCAAGATCGAAGCCTTTCTCTACCCGCCACTTTCGGTTTTTGCCAAGGTTCCACCGACGGCGGCGCTCGCCGTCTTCATGGTCATGGCCGGACTGGGAACCTCGATGTATGTCTCCATGATCACCTTCGGTATTCTTCCCACCATGGCCGTCGCCATTTACCTGACCGTCAAATCGTTTCCCGATGAGCTCCAGTTCAAAGCCTACACGCTGGGCGCATCGCATAGCGAGGTCATCTGGACCATCCTTTTCAAGTTCGTTTTGCCCAAACTCATTGAGACCACCCGCTTGATGATCGGTCCGGCCATGGTCTACCTCATTGCCGCGGAAATGGTGTTCGGGGACGTTGGTTTCGGATACCGCATTCGACTTCAATCCAAGCTGCTCGACATGAGCGTGGTTTATCCCTATCTCGCGTTCTTGGCTGCCTTTGGTTACTTGATGGACGTCGCCTTGAGGCGAATGGAGCGCTGGATTTGCCCCTGGCACCAACAACATTGAAGGTGAATATGAAGAGACAAATCGCCTTAGAGTGCCGGGGAATCAACCATTGGTTCGGCTCTAAGAAAGTCCTCTACAATGTCAATCTGCAAGTCGGACGAGGCCAATTCCTTTCGCTCGTCGGACCGAGCGGCTGCGGCAAGTCCACCTTGTTACGAGCCATCGTGGGAACCCATCTTCCCCTTCAAGGAGAAACCCTCGTTGACCTC
>DEAY01000017.1 GCA_002348345.1 Verrucomicrobia bacterium UBA2970 | reverse complement strand
GGGGATGCCTTGCACCGATGGATTGGAGGTTATTACGAGCATCGTTACAGCGTGAATCCCATGTGGACCCCGGAATTCACCGAATTTCCCGAACACCCTGTCACCCGGGGAGTGAAACCTTTCAAGGCCCTGGACGAGTGGTATTTCAATATGCGGTGGGCACCCGAAGAAAAAGGGGTGATGCCCATTTTGGTTGCCACACCCTCCGACGCGGTGCGGGATGGCCCCTATGTCTATCCCAACGGGCCCTATCCCCATATCCAAGGCGCCAAGGGTCGAGCCGAGACGATGATGTGGGTGCTCGAGCGGCCCGACGGAGGACGAGGGTTTGGATTCACCGGGGGGCATAAGCATGTGAATTGGGGGAATGAAAATTTCCGCAAGGTGGTCCTCAATGCCTTGCTCTGGATCGCCAAGGCAGACGTTCCCCGGACAGGCGTCCGGTCGACCGTCACGGAGGAAGACCTCAAGAAGAATTTGGACCCGAAGTAAGGAGCAAATAAAATCATGATTCGACGTAACCTGATTTCCGTTCTCGTGATCGCTTTGTTAGCGGTCGTCATATCGATTCTAAACCTCCAAGCCGCCAATCCGGGTGGCATCGGGTGGGATGCAGCGCAGAAACAGCTCAGTCGTCTCAAGGTTGCCGAGGGGCTGGAGGTATCGCTCTTTGCCGCCGAACCGATGGTTGTCAATCCGGCCAATATGGATATTGATCACCGAGGGAGGGTGTGGGTGACCGAGGGCGCAAACTATCGACTTTGGCAGAAATGGGGCAAGCTCCGAAAAGGAGGCGACCGGGTCATGATCCTGGAAGATACCGATCAGGATGGTCGGGCTGACAAGGAGACGGTTTTTTATCAGGGGGATGACGTCAATACGGCGTTGGGGATCTGTGTGTTGGGCAATCGAGTCATCGTCTCCTGCTCGCCGCAGGTGTTGCTCTTGACCGATACCGATGGCGATGACAAGGCTGATAAGAAGGAAGTCCTGTTTTCCAACATCAAAGGCGTTGACCATGACCACGGGGTCCACGCCTTTGTCTTTGGACCCGACGGGCGGCTCTACTTCAATTTTGGCAATGACGGAAAACAGCTCTTAGATCGAGACGGAACGGCGATCACCGATCCCCGGGGTCATGTCGTGGCCGACCAAAGAAAGCCCTATCAACAAGGGATGGTGTTTCGCTGCTATCCCGATTTGTCGGGCTTCGAGGTGCTGGGACATAATTTCCGGAATAATTATGAAGTGAGCGTGGATTCATTTGGAACGCTCTGGCAGTCCGACAACGATGATGACGGAAACCGAGCGGTCCGAATCAATTACGTCATGGAATTCGGCAATTACGGATACCGGGACGAACTGACCGGGAAAGGTTGGCGAGAAGAACGGACGGGCTGGGAGGAAGAGATCCCGCTCCGCCATTGGCATTTGAACGATCCTGGGGTGGTGCCAAATCTTCTGCAGACAGGAGCCGGATCGCCAACCGGTATTCTGGTTTATGAAGGGCGTTTACTACCGAAACCGTTTCGCAATCAGATGATTCATAGTGATGCCGGACCCCGAGCCGTTCGCGCCTATCCGGTGAAACAATCAGGGGCGGGCTATTCCGCCCGGATCGAGAATATCCTGACCAGCGAGGATACCTGGTATCGCCCCTCTGATGTGTGTGTGGCGCCCGATGGGGCGTTGTTTATCTCTGACTGGAATGATGCGGGCGTGGGGGGGCACAACATGGCCGATCGAAAACTGGAGGAGATGAGCGGTCGGATCTATCGGATCGCGCCCAAGGGCAACCAGCCGAAGGTTCCGAAGTTTCGCCTGGATCGGGTGAGCGGAGCCGTTCGGGCGCTCAAGTCCCCCAATCTAGCCACCCGATACATGGGGTGGACGGCTCTGGAGAAAATGGGGAATGACGCCGAGAAGGCCCTCGTCAAAGTGTGGAAGGGGAAAAACCCCCGCCATCGAGCCCGGGCGCTGCATTTGCTGGCCCGATTGAAGGGAAAGACCGATCAATACATCCAGGCCGGGTTGGAGGATAAGAATCCCAACATCCGGATCGCGGCGCTTCGAATCGCCCGGGAACGAAAGGTCGAGCTGGTGAGTTTGGTTTCAAAGTTGGTCAAGGATCCATCACCTCAGGTGAGGCGGGATTGCGCCATCGCGTTGCGCCACGAGCCTTCGGCCCTCGGCGCTGAACTCTGGGCGGAATTGGCGGCTCAACACGAGGGGGAAGATCGATGGTATCTGGAGGCCCTGGGGATCGGAGCCCACGATCAGGAGGATCGATATTTCAAGGCCTGGTTGGCCAAGGTGGGCGAAGCCTGGAATACCAAGGGAGGACGCGACATCGTGTGGCGCTCACGGTCACCCAAGGCACCGGAGTACATCGTCAAGATCCTGAGTGACCAATCGCTATCAGAAAAGGAAAGGGCCCGATATTTCCGGGCCTTGGATTTTATCGAGGGGCCCGAGAAAGAAGCGGCTTTGGTCGAGCTGCTCACCGGGGATTTAGGGGACCTCAAGTAAGTGCGTCGGTAGGAACGGATGGTTTGAGGCATCTGGCGACCCCTTTTGGCTGAACTGTTTTCTTCGATCGAGGTGGGCTGTCCCTATTGCGGTCAGGCCACGACGTGTCATCTGGATCCGACCCAGTGGGAGGAAACCTTGGTGATTGATTGTGAGGTGTGCTGTCGACCGATGAAGGTGAGCATCGGCCGGGGGCCGGATGGCGAACCCACGGCCTGGGTTGAAGCCGACTGAACCATGGCGTCCCCCGTCGAAGGCCTTCCGATCGAGGGTATCCGAAGTGACCTGGAACGCGAAATCCAGAGTCGCAACCGGCTGGTCGTGGTGGCACCCACGGGGTCCGGGAAGACCACGCAGATCCCCCAGTACCTTCTCGAGGCAGCTCGGTTTTCAGGAAAGCAGATTCTCGTTCTCCAACCTCGGCGGGTAGCTGCCAGAGCGGTCGCCCGGCGGGTCTGCCAGGAGCGGGGCGTCTCATTGGGGAGGGAAGTGGGCTACCAGGTCAGGTTTGACGACCGAACCAGTGACGAGACCCGATTGGTGTTCATGACGGAGGGCGTGTTCCTCCGCAGGATTCAGACGGAGCCCAACCTGGATGGAGTTGGAGTCGTCATTCTCG
>DEAY01000056.1 GCA_002348345.1 Verrucomicrobia bacterium UBA2970 | reverse complement strand
GAGGACGACATCGGTCGTTTGAGGGAAGGCTTCCTGAGTCATGTAGGCGACGATGAAGGGTTGGGAGATGGTCTGATCATGGTTGATCGGAAGCGCGCGATCACTAAAGGCAAGATCCCGGAGCGGGGCGGGAACGAAGGCCGGTCTCGGAACCCGTCGCATGGCCTCAAGGACGCGAGGATCCCGGATCCCGCGATGAGGCGGAATCAGTTGTTCTTGAATCATCGACTCCGGTGTTCCCATCGAATCGGGGGACGGGTTGCCGGTTGGTCGGAGCCACCCTCTAACGACCTTCGTCGGGACCCGGATCCCAGCAGAGAGGTTACGGGTTGCCTCGGCAAGAGGAAAGCCATGATACCCGCCGGAATCTTGCCAATTCGGGAGAACGGATGTCTGTCTCCCGCGCAGGGGAACTGACCGCTCCCTGGTGCGTTCGACGCGCGGACTAGGCGCTGGCGGTTGCGTTCACCAATGCCGAGAGTTGGCTGTGGATTTCCCGTTGAGCTTGTTTCCACTCGTCCAGGGCCGTTCGGAGCTGTTGCGTTGCCTCAGAAACGCGATGGCCCATTTCTTCGAGCCTCTTGCCGGATTCGGTCACCTGCTTCTTGGCGGCCTGCGTGTAGAGCTTCTTCTGATCCTCCCAGTGGGAAAGGGCGGCCTGGACTCGGTGGTGAGCAGAATGCCAGAGCTGTTGAAGGGATTCGGGCAACTCGAGCGAATGAAGGTCAATGCGCTTGGCGATGGCACGCTGATGCTCGTTGATCTGGGCGCGGAGAATCCGTTCTTCCGGAACCCGCCGGAGATCACTGGCCAGTCCGATTTTGTTCAAACACCAGATGGTCCACTTTGTCGGGTCGAACTGCCAAGCCTTCACCCCGTTGCGGTAGTCGGATTGAAACTCGTGGTGGAAATTGTGGTAGCCCTCGCCGAAGGTGAAGAGCGCCATGATTGCGCTGTCGCGGGCCGAGTGGTTTGTGGAGTAGGGTTGCGATCCGATGAAGTGGCAGAATGAATTGATGCAGAATGTCATGTGATGGACGGCGACGACTCGGGCCACGCCGCCGATCAGGAACCCGCCCAGAGCGCCGGCCCAACCATTCCAGAGAAAACCCAGGACGGTCGGGAGAAGGAAGCCCGTCAAGATGGCGATCAGGAGGTAATTCCGATGTTGCCACATGACCAGTGGATCCTGAGCCAGGTCCTTGACGTTTTCAAAATCCGGTTCGGGTTGATGTTTGAACATGATCCAGCCCATGTGCGCATGGAAAAATCCGTTGGAGATATTGTAAGGGTCCTTGTCGTGATCCACGTGCTTGTGGTGATTGCGGTGGTCGCCACACCACGAAAGAGCGGAGTTCTCGAACGTTGCGGCACCGAAGACCAGGGTGGAGAGTCTGACTGGCCATTTGGCTTTGAAGGATAGGTGCGAAAAGAGGCGGTGGTATCCCAAGGTGATGCTGAGTCCGGTGGCGATGAAGAGCGAGATGAAGAGGGCCACCTGGAACCAATCGATTCCAAAGTTCCAAAGATAGGCGGGAACAGCGGTCAGAGTCAGAACAGCGGTTGAAGTCAGAAAGATGCTATTGGTCAACCGGATTGGTTTGGTCAATGATCTTGGCGTCATACTAAATTCGGCTAGGTCTTCTCGCTCAGTCGTTTCTTTAATTCGTTGCCTCCCAGCTTCCCGATTTGTGGAAACAAGCCGGAATGGACTGGAAGGCCAGGCCCACCCAGTTACATAAGGTATTAGGTGGCAGTGATCAAACGGTGACCGTGACTAGGGTCAGAACAGCGGCCCAAGAGCACGCTCCTGGGCCGCCGACTCCTTTCGCCTCTGTCGAAAGTCGGTCGAGGTGTATCTGAATCAGTCGACAATTGCAAACCCCCAATTGGAGAAATCTCCATTGGGAAATCTCAGGTTGGGGGTCGCTGTTGACTGGAAAAAAGCCGCAGGCTTGGCTTCTTTCGAGAGGGCGGCCTTCCAGCTGCCCTATGGCATCCAATTCGGAAATTTCTTGTCCCGATCGCGTCCCACCTGGGCATAGGTTCGATGCCATTTGTATCGCCAAATCTCCTTGGGCGATCGGGTCGCTCGGACAGAATTGTCGAAGAACAGAATATTGATCCCCCGATTATGGCGCATGAACGCAAAGTGTTTTGACTCGGCTCCGGCACCCGACCATTCACCGTTATAGGCGGGAGCGGAGTCCTTGTTGCTGACCCGGTGATCTGGTCCGCCCCCTCGCCACATCATGTCGGAGAAGAGGGGGATCTCGGTTGCTGCCCCCGGGACGTTGAAGCCGCCCCAGTGGTCTGCTTGTTTCCGCCCTTGGATGTCGGCTTTGGCCTTGTAGATCCAGTTGTTGCTACCGTAGCTCGCAGAGATTCGGCCTTGGTTTACCTGGTCCCCCGTGAAGTCGGGGAAATTGTAACCGGTCTTAGCGCCGCCGTAAGCCACCAATTGGCTCTCTGGGGTGTCGACCGGCATCTTCTTCTCCACCCGGACGCCACCCACACCTCGTCGAAAATTAGCGTCGGGGCAGAAGAGGATCTGGGGCTTTTCCTGGTAGTGGCGGGCCAAGGCACGAATCCACTCCCCGCGCGCCCAGGCTCCCTCGCCGCTGCTGAAAAACCCCTCGTTATCGTCCGCGTAAAGAACCCAAATGATTCCCCATTGCTTGAGGTTTGACATGCAATGGGTGGCCTTTGCTTTTGATTTTGCTTTGCTCAACGCAGGAAGCAACATTCCGGCAAGAATGGCAATGATGGCGATGACGACCAGGAGTTCGATCAGGGTAAAACCACGTCGAAGAGGATTCAAGGCACGCCCCTTGAGCAAAGAGCATAAGCTCGAGAAGGAGTTCATAAGCTCAAAGAGTACTCGCAAGTCGTCCTGATGTCACCCAGAATTTAGTTGTACATAGAAAAACGGGGTTAAATTGCTGTAGTACCGGCGAAATATGCCGGTTTGGATGGCTCAAAACCCGCGTTATTCTCACTGAATTCCGTCTTGGAAGTCTTGGAATCGAGAGAAGCTCCTGAAGTAACGATCTCCTTTTAGGCGTGCCCTTGCCGGCTACTTCGCTCTTTTCGGCGAAAGGGGTTCACTCAAACAATCCGATTAGCCAAGGAATGATATGGTTAGGCGATTTGCAGCGCGCCGGTGCTGTCCCCGACTCGGTCATTGGTAAGACCCATCGATTGAATGAGGGAGACCCACAAATTGGCGATGGGTGTGCCTTCGGGCGAACGAAGATGCCGGTTTAGGGCGATCCGACCGCCGGCACTTCCTGCGATGACCGTCGGAAGATCTGTGTAGACATGCAGTTCCCCACTGCTCAAGCCTGAACCCAGCAGGAACATCATGTGATCCAGAAGCGTTCCGTCCCCCTCGGGAATCGCGTCCATCTTGGCGACAAGACGGGCAAATTGCTCGACGTGAAACCGGTCCAGTTCCTTTAGTTTTCGAAGGGTTTCACCGTCGCTTTGGTTATGGGTCATTCCATGATGTTGAATCGGCTTTTCAAAAAGGCCATGCACTTCCAAGGGAGTGCTCCAGCGCTCGGGCGCGGTCATCAGTGTGGCAACCCTGGTCAGGTCGGTTCGCAGGGCAAGAATCATCAGGTCGCCCATGACCTGGATGAATTCGTCCCGGGTCATTGTTTGCCACGGCTTGGTGGGAGCCCTTAGGTTGAGGCGGTTAAGTTCCGTTTGGCGGAGTTTTACCCGCTCGATCTGGATTTCGACGGTGCGGACCGATTCCATGTATTCGGAAAGCTTTTGCTGGTCGGCACGCCCCAATTGATGGTTTAGGGATTTCGCATCCGCCAGGATCAAATCCAGGATGCTGCCCGAGGACGCGTGTTCGTCCACCCCGAACAACCGGTTGAACACCACCGTGGGGTCCCTCATTGAGCGGGCGACGTGACCGTCCCCATACCAGGAAATATTATCAAAGTAGACCGATTCCTTATTGTCTTCGTAGGGATTGCAGCTCAACTCCAGAGATCGAAACGCCGTCTCACGTCTCGTCGCCTCGGCCATGATTTGATCAACGGTCTTCTTGAGGGGATATCCGGCCGGTGACAGTTCGTCAGGCGCGGCACTACTCAACCAACAGGCTCCGGCTTGGGCATGTCCGTCGGTTCCCGGAACCTTGACGCGGTCGAGCCCTGAAAAAAGCGCGATCTTCTCGCGGACGGGGGCCAGGGGTTCCAAAGTGGGGCTCAGCGAGAACCCGGTTCCCGTTTCCTTGGGATGCCAACTCGATTGCACAACACCGTTTGGAATGTAGAAAAACGCCGACCGGACCGGTGGATGGCTGGAGCGCGCCTCCGCTCGACCATCCCCGCACATCACATCCAACCAAGGTAAGGCCAGGGTGGCCCCGCATCCACGAAGGAAGGTCCGCCGTGAGAGACGCTTTCTTTTGAGAATCATTGGCTTGGCTCCTGTCTGTAACGAAAAGGGTAACTCATCACGATTTCCCTGACAATGACCGAGAATTGACCTCGCGCGGCCAGGGCGCGACGAAGCATGCGATCGATCGCCGGTTTATCGGTGAGTTCCAGTTTTCGTCCCAGGGCGTAGGAGAGAAGATGCTCGCAAAAGGCCCGGGTAAACCACTCCGGGTTCTCGAGGATTGCGTCCTTGAACTCAACGATGTCGGCGAATGAGGCCTGCCCAAAGAGTTCACCACTGGAATCGATGGGAAGGCCCGAACGATAGCGATCCCGCCAGCGACCGACGGGATCGAAGTTTTCCAGGGCGAATCCGAAGGGGTCGATCTTCGAGTGGCACGAAGCGCAATGGTCATCCACCTGGTGTTGGACGAGGCGCTGGCGAAGGGTCAACCCTCTGGCCTCGATCGCCGCGTCATCCGCTTCAATCTCGGGGACGACGTCGGGTGGTGGTGGTGGCGGTTGGTTAAAGATGACGGAGGCAATCCAACTGCCCCGGGTGATCGGGCTCGTACGGAGGGGGGATGAGGTCATGGTGAGCACGGCGCTGGAGGTGATGACACCGCCTTCACGTCTGTTGTCAAGGGGGTGGCGGCGGTAGGTTTGCGAGAAGGTATTGAAGCGATTGCGATTGGCCTTGCCTTCAAAGGGAATGCGGTCCTGATACCACGATTGGAGTTCATCCGATCGATAGGTGTAATTCGAATCGACCAGGAGCATGATCGACCGGTCCTCGACCATGATACTTTCGAAGAGAAGGATCGGCTCCACCATGGTCTGCAGGCCGAACTTCCATTGCTCGCAACCGATGCGGGAATAATAACGCTCGAAGCGATCAAAATCGGGGACGGCCGTCATCAATTGGTCGAGTCGGAGCCATTGTCTGGCAAAGTTCGTGGAGAGGGCACGGCTCTTGGGGCTTTCCAACATCCGGGAGACCTCGCCGGAAAGCGCTGCAGCATCGGTCAGGCTACCGTTCCGAGCCTTTCTCAAGAGCTCAGCATCAGGGATCGAACTCCAGAGAAAAAACGAGAGTCGGGTGGCTAACTCATAGGCCCCCAGCGGTGTAGCAACCCCTGGTGGAGAGACAGATTCGTTGATGAAGAGAAAACGAGGGGATGCGAGGATTCCAGCCACCGCCGCCTTCATGCTATCCGCAAAGTCCCCGGTCGCAGCGAGCCGTGACTCAAAGAAATGATGAAACCGGTCGATCGTGTTGATGTCCAGTTGTTGGCGGAAAGCCCGTTCCATCAGCGCAGCCAATCGTGTTCGGGCGATGTCACTCCACGAGGTAGCGGGATCAGAGGCGGGCGGGGCGAAAACACTTTGATACTGTTCGCAATACTCATCAAACTGCGGGCTTTCCAAAACCGAGCGTCCCAGCTTCAGAAAGGTCTCCAAGAGAATCGGCGAGATGCTGAGTTCGGCGCCGCGATTGTTGAATCCATGTTCTGCGGGAAGATCCATGGCAAACGGGGCGACTCCTGTCAGGATGGGCTTCTCAATGACATTTTTACCGAGCGTGCGATTCCCCGCTGTGATGGATCGAGGGAACCGGCCCGAAGCGGGATCAAAGTAGGGACTGCTTTCTCTGATGACTTTTTCAGGCAAAGGATAGAGATCCCCCTTCAGGTGGAGAAGGTCACGAACGGCATTGTTGTAATCGAAGCGATTCAATCGGCGCATGACAATGGGGGTTGCTTGGCTCTGCGATTCCAGGGAGCGGTCGACCAACGATTGGAAAAAGTGAGTCAGGGCCTGGTGGTCTGAGCCGGATAACTGAGGTTCGTCGTCTGGAGGCATGTTGCGAAACTGGAGAGCGTCCGCGACACGGGCACTGAGTTGAAGTCGCTCTTCAAAGTCCATCTCCGATTCGAGCGACTGCAGATTGAGATCCCCCTTCGTTTTTTCTTTCCCGTGACAGTGGTAGCAATGTTTCGCCAACAACGCTTTTGCCGATTCGAACGGAAGCAGGGGGACGGAATCGAGTCCGGGTTCGGGCTCGGTATAAGATCCTTGTCGCGTTGGCGGGACAGGTTGCAGATCCTCCAAATGGAGATAGTCGAATCCCATGAGGTAACTTTGTTTCCGGTAGGGTTTTGCCTCCGGATGAGATCCGGTCAGTTTGAATTGCAATCGATGCTCCCCCTGGTTGAGAGGTCGTTCCCCCAGGGAAATGACGTCCGTGAGCCGAACGCGGGGGGCGTACAGATCGACATCGGTCTTGATGACTTCGCCGTCTAGCAGGATTTCAAAGCGACCATAATCGGGGGCTTGGGTCAGTCGGATGGAGAGGCGGTAGACGCTTTGCCTCGCAATTGAGAATCGGCAACGTGCTTGGGCTCCAATTTCGCCGTGCCAAAGCAGGTGGGCATTGTCGCTCCATTGCGAACCAAACCCTGACATGTCTTGTCGCCTTGAGGTTCCTTCGAGGGAGAAGTCAGATTCCCCTTCGTAGCGCATGAGGGTTTCCGGTTTCGAGGGAAACCGTCCTCTGACCGAGTGATAATCAAACGAGGCACCATGAGCCGAAGCGATGGAAAGGAATAGAATCGCGGGCAGATTCCTGAAGAGGATATTCATGGCTGATCCACAGGGTAGGAGCTGATCGAGGCGCAGGAAAGCGCCAATTGCGAGTTGACGTGAGAAATAGGTTGCCTGTTATCGAGCGAAGGACTTGGATTCAGGACTGATGAAGATCCAGACCATTCGACTGCTACCACTTCGCGGCGAGACACCCGATGGGGGGTGGGACGATCGGATCCTCGAGCGGGATACCAATCTTCATACGTTGGTCGAGGTGATCACGGACGAAGGGGTGAGCGGGCTGGGGAGTGTTTTCACATCCGCCACCTTGATTGAGGGTGCCCTTGCCGTAATGAAACCGTTCTTGATCGGGGCTTCCGCACTTGATCCGACCGCGACCACTGAGCGACTTCATCAACAAACCTTTTGGCAAGGAAGAGGGGGTGCCATTACTCATGCGATTTCAGGGATTGACATTGCACTCTGGGATATCCTGGGGAAGGTGACCGGGCAACCGGTCAGTCGACTTCTCGGTGGTCGATATCGGGACAAGATCAAACCCTACGGCTCGATGCTGATGGAGGATCCGGATCGAATGGCCGATAAACTTCAGAGGGGACTCTCCCGTGGCTTTCGCGCTTTCAAGATTGGGTGGGGCCCTTTCGGTCGGCGCGATGCCCGCCTTGACGAGTCCATCGTCCGAGCCGCTCGCGAAGCCGTTGGAGACGGCGTCGAACTGATGGTGGATGCCGGAGGCTCCGATGCGTTTTGGCCACAGGGTTACAAGTGGGCGCTCCGGACAGCGGAGATGTTGGCGAACTATGATGTGACGTGGTTCGAGGAACCGCTGCGACCCGACGATCTCGATGGCTACGTCAAACTCACGGAGCAAGCTCCCCTGCCCATCAGTGGATGTGAGGTTCTCACGCGCCGGCAATCGTTCCTTCCATGGATCGAGCGTCGCGCGGTCGACATCGTTCAACCGGACGTGACCAAAGTGGGGGGGATTAGCGAGGAATTCCAGATTGCCCGGTATGCGGATGACCATTCGGTGCGGTTTATCCCGCATGGATGGAATACCGCCGTTGGTTTGGCGGCGGATCTCCAGTTGGTCGCCGCAGTCCCAACGGCGACTTGGGTCGAGTACATCACGCCGGCACCCTACATTGAGCAG
>DEAY01000267.1 GCA_002348345.1 Verrucomicrobia bacterium UBA2970 | reverse complement strand
CCTTACCATTGCGGCTCGCTCGAGCGGCAACGTTTCGTTTCCTGCAGTGGCGCCCCAGGCCCCTGGCAACTATCTTGTCACTGCCGATGTGAGTTCTTCTGGAATGCACTTCGAGAGTTGGATTGAAGCGATGTTGGAGGTGGAGTGACTGCTCCAGGAGGCGGGAAAAGGAAGGGCTGGTGTCGGAACCAGTGGCCATTGACAGTCCCGAGGATCGGGGTCCCGGTGGGGTTGACCATTGGGTTGACCATTGGGTTGACCTTGGGGGGGGCACTGGATTTGGTTGCCCACCCGGTTTCTTTGACGACCGCCCAGTTGACGGTTGGGACGGAACAGATCTCGTTGCGACTTGAGGTCATGCCGGAGGACTTGGTGCTTTTCCATGAGGTCGGGGGGGATGCGAAGGGAGAGATTTCAATCGAGGCGCTGCGCAAGGCGTCAAGCCGCCATGAACCGTGGCTCCTCGAGCGCTTTGTTCTGTTGGATGATGAGGGGATGCGTCTCTCCGGGAAAGTGGTCTCGGTGAACACTGATGCGTTGGTGGGCGACACAATGGCTCAGGAAGAACTCATGGAGCACCGGGTGGTTTACCACTTCGAATTCCCTCTTCACCGTGAGACAAGCCTCCTGACGGTCGTTTAGCGATTCACCTCGGACCGTGCGTTGTCTCCCTCGATGATGGACCTTTCCGTGATGCGGGAGGGGCGTTGGATTCACCGCCCCGTCCAGTTGATGGTCGATCAACCATTGACCGTTTCGATAGCCGTCGATGATTCGAGTGGTCCCGCAACGAATGAGTGGGAGGCCATGCGACGACGCCGGGAGGCGGAGGTGATCCGTCGGTTGGGCCTGGCCAGTTATTCATCGATCTATTCGTTTATTTATGTGACGGCTCGAGAGGTTCGACACGAGGTGCTGATCCCCCTATTGACGTTTGAAGAGTGGTTGCCGATTGATCGGAAGCAGGGTGATCGTCTTTTGGTGGCTGAGCAGCAGGCGGCTCTGGAACCGATTGCCCGTTTTTTTCAGAGACGGGCACCCGTCAGGTTGAACGAGGCTGTCGTTCTTCCTGAGATCGATCAAATTCGGTTCTTTGGCGTCGAGACACGGGATTTGGCGGGTGCCCCGGTGGCTCGGGAGGTGAACGTCTATCAGGCGCGGTTGGGAGTGATCCTTCGCTATCGTGGTCTAGGCCGACCCGATCGAGTTGAAATTCCATGGGAGATATTCGGAAAGAATGCCGCCGCGGTTCAAAGCCAGGTGTTTGTCCGGGGGGAAGCGCCCCGGCAGTTTCGATTCTGGAAGGGAAACACCCATTGGCGTTGGGCCGCGACGAATCCCTTGGAACCACCGCAAATCCAGGCCATTGCGGTTCCCCCGGTCGAGCGTTTGAGGATCCCTCTTCTGGGCCTCCTCTGTCTCATGGTTCCCGGAGCGATCGCCATGGTGCTGCGTCGGAAATCGTCAACCCGCCCGGCATGGGGTGTCCTTTTTCTGGGAATCTTGGGATCCTTTTTTGCTTGGGACAACGGTCAGGTCTCATGGGTGCTTCCCGGTCAGGAGACGCGATTTAATCCCGATACCGATGGGAAACAGGTTGCTCGAGCCCTGTTGACCGATGTTTATCAAGCTTTCAACCAACCGGGAGAAGACGCTGCCTATGATCGACTTAGCAGGGTGATGGCGGGGTCCCTTCTCGAGCCAGTTTACCTGCGGTTTAGGGAAATGTTGACCCTTGAGGAACAAGGGGGGGCGATCGGTGAGGTCCATCAAGTGGATTGGACAGAGATGGAAACGACCCCCGCTCAGATCGACCCTGAGAACGCCTGGCATTATTCGGTTCAAGGTCGTTGGACGGTTGTGGGTCAGGTCGAGCATTGGGGACATCTCCACCAGAGGCAGCATACCTACCGGGCCAAGCTGCGAATTCGTGGGAACCACGAGGGCTGGCGAATTGTTCGAATCGAGGTACTCGATCAATCGAGAGGGCCGGTGACGACTCGCCTACGGCAAGTGAATCAAACGATTTGAGTTCAGGGGCCATGATGGGTTTCGGGACTCTATGGCGGCCACATCACCGAAATCGTTTTATGCCAATCGTCGTTCAGCCAGATCAAATCCAGAAAAATGTGGCTTTGATCCTGCTTTCGTCTCGATGGGGAGAGTTCCGCTGATGGGGAGCGAACAGGAGGAACTCGGGGGGGATGGCGACCGCTCGGGCCATGGTTTGGGCCCGGCTTGAATCGTGACAGACGGGGCACAGGTCGATGGCGAGGATGCCCGTGACCCTTCCGCTGCCGATCGCGGAACGGGATCGGCCACGCCGGGTTTGTTTTCCTGTCTTGTTGGGTTCACCCGCGGTGAGATATCTCGCCGCGGGTGCCCTTTATCCTTCAAGGATCGAGAGCAAAAAAAGTGAAGGGCGGTTCACCCTTCACGTTCATGGTTTTGGTGGTTCCGGGAGGCTAGTAGTCCAGGATCAGGAGATCCCCACACCGAATCTTGCTGCAGCTAAGGCAGACGTGATGTTCACCCTCCATATCCAGTTCGATGAATGAAGATTGATTCGATTTCGTGATTCGTTGCCCGCATTCGTGGCAGGTGTCTCGGGTGCTGGATTGCACGGTTTGATTCCACTGGTAGTCATTCATCCCTAACCTTTCTCTTTCCTATCGGTTTGAAAATCATGCGTTCGAATGGGTGTCGGCCTCGTGTTCAGTTGGGCGAGCCCTGTTTCGATCGCAATAAAAAGACAGCTTAACGCGTGCCAGATTTGGTTCATGGAATGAAGAATCTTGAGAAGGAGCTCAGAGGCTTGAGTACAAAAACGGACGGGACAACCCGCGGACGGAGTGGGTGTGTGAAGGGTAGCAATGCCCCAATGGACGGGAGGAATACAATGCTGACGTCAGAAGAGGGAATCTGGAGAAACGATTCTGCCAGGGGCAGGATTAGGAGAGCGGCCCTGATTGGAATCAGGGTTCGACAAGGTCGAAGAAGAAGGCGAGTCCTTATAGGCAGAAATCATTAAAAGATCTCCTGCCGCGGTTGGCGACAGGAGACGGGGAATCAAGTCAATCTCTGTCTGCTGAGCGAGTGGGCTTCTAGCGTTTTTTGGCCTTCCAAGAGAGTGATATCTCCTCACCGCTATCGTTTGTGAACGAGACCTTGCCGTTCATTGATTTTCCCGTGATCTTGCCAGCCAAGGCGTATTCCTGTCCCGTGTTTGGATTCCTGGCGGCAAACTGAATCGTTTTGCCCTGCACCTTGGTTTCGTCGAGTTCGACGGCCCAATTGTCGGCGATGAGCTCTCCGGACAGCTTGCCTCCTTGTTTGGAAAAGGTCAGCGTCGCGCCGACCTCGTTTCCATCTGGAGTGGCGAGGGTCCAATCCCATTGACCGGTCGGGTCCGCGTTGTCCTGGACTCTCTTGGCATGCCACTGGAGTTCAGCCCCGAAATCGACCACATTGATCGTGCCCTTGATTTGATTGCCATCTCGCTTTCCTGAATAGTCCACCGTGATGATATTGCCCTGGAAATCAGGTTTGACGGTGAAGGAAACTTTGTTTTCGACGACCTTTCCCTTTTCGAGCTTGAGCTGGTCATCTGAGCCCGGTCGACTGACATGGCCCGTGAGTTTCTCCCCGTCTTGCTTGGCGTGCATCATGGACTCAAAAGTGGTGCCATCGGGTGTTTCGATAGTCCAAGCCCACTTCCCGGTGAGATTTGCTGCATGGAGCGGCATGCCCAGCGCGAGAAGCGCTGCAAGCGCCGAGGTCAGTCGAAAAAAGCAATGTTGATTCATAGCAGAATTCAGAGTTTTTGGGGGTCAGACCCGGGGTCCCCTGAGTTGGAATGGATGCGATGTGCCGGATGCCGACCGTAGTAGAGTCTCCATTGGAACGAAAGGTCATTCTTTTGGGTTCTATTGTTGGGGGCGCACTTCAGCCGGGTCCTTCACGAGGGTCTTCAGGATACTCAGGAAAAGGCGAACCCTCACAGTCAGGTGGACGTTCGGTGGGAAGGGGCGCGGTTGAGTGTCATTAAAAGTTCATTTGCAGACAGAGATTGGTCGGCACAGAGCATTTTCCGGGCTCTAGTGGAGGGCGGAACTGGATAAGGATCGGGGATCCTCCTGAAGATGCAACCTTGTGCCGAAAGAGTCGTTTCGGCTAGGTTGGTGGGAATGAATCGCCGGAAGTTTATCGAAGTAGGAGCGGCTGGTCTCGCACTCTCTGCAAGTCGCGGACTCGCTGTGAACTATACCGACCATAAGGAGCGTAAGGTTGCCCTGATTGGTTGTGGCTGGTACGGAAAGAGTGACCTGTTTCGGTTGATTCAGGTTTCTCCTGTGGAGGTGGTGGCCCTGTGTGATGTGGATGGGAGGATGCTGGAGGAGGCTGCCGCCATGACTGCCACTCGCCAGAAATCGAAGAAGCGGCCCCGGACCTATCATGACTACCGTAAACTTTTGGCTCATGAAGAGTTGGATCTGGTTTTGGTCCAGACTCCGGATCATTGGCATGCCCTTCCAATGATCGAAGCCGTGCAGCGAGGACTTGATGTCTATGTTCAAAAGCCCTTGGGGATTGATGTGGTGGAGGGACAGGCCATGTTGGCCGCGGCGCGCAAGTATGGTCGAGTGGTGCAGGTCGGGATGCAGCGTCGAAGTACGCCGCACCTCATTGAGGCGCGCAATGAGGTCATCAAATCCGGGAAACTAGGTAAAATCGCCCATGTTGAGATTTATTGTTACTATCACATGCGGGCGCGACAGAATCCGCCGGTGACCGCGCCTCCCGCTCATTTTGACTTTGAGATGTGGACGGGACCCGCTCCGCTTCGAGAATACACCGAACTCGTACACCCTCGTAGCTGGCGGGCCTTCATGGAATACAGCAATGGAATTGTCGGTGATATGTGCGTGCATATGTTGGACATGGTGCGTTGGATGCTTGATCTGGGCTGGCCCCGGAGTGTGAGTTCGAGCGGCGGAATCCTCGTCCAAAAGGAAAGCCAGGCGAATACAACTGATACCCAACATGCGGTCTTTGATTACGGAGACTTACAAGTGGTGTGGCAGCATCGATCGTGGGGAGATCCACCGGATCCTCAATACCCGTGGGGCGCGACCATATACGGAGAAAAAGGGACGCTCAAAGCGAGTGTCAATGGGTTTGATTTCATTCCGCGAGGTGAGGGCAAGGGGATTCATCGAGAGGTGGTTTATGAGTATGAACAGTATCCAGAGGACCGGACCGAGAAAGATCTAGAACGTCACGTGGCACCGGCCGTCCGGGGTCATATGGTGGATTTTCTGAGCCGGATCGATGATCGGGGTCGGCCGGTGTCTGACATTGAGGAAGGTCATATTTCGACGACGGCGTGCATCCTTGCAAACTTGGCAATGCAGACCGGGCGGACGCTGGTTTGGGACCCCGAGAGGGGACGCGTTGTCAATGACGAGGAAGCCAACGCGCTCCTCCTTCGTCCCTACCGGGCCCCTTGGATCCATCCTGATCCGGAAACGGTCTAGTCGCGGACTCCAGTCGACGGGCGGAACCGAAGCGGGGCAAGCGACCGGAGCCACCAAAAAAGGGGAATCTGGAACGGCTCCGTCAAGGGGGGCGTCTGATTCTCGTCAAACGTGCCGTGCCCGGACGAGGTGGCCATTGCCCGGGAT
>DEAY01000425.1 GCA_002348345.1 Verrucomicrobia bacterium UBA2970 | reverse complement strand
CGGACACCTACATCCGAGGTCTTCGTGTCGAGCAGGCTCGGGGGAGCCTGCAGATCGCACGATACTACGACAAGAAGAACGTCGACCGGGGAGCCCTGACCTACTACAACGACGTCGTTGATATTTTCTCCCGGCTCCTGAATGATACCGACCACGAATACGCGGTCGAGGCCAGAGAACGCATCGCCGAACTCAAAGTTCAAGTCGCAGAAGCCCCGAGCGAGCCATGACGCCAACCCGTTTCCCTCTCCTCACGCTCGGCTCCGCCCTCTTGCTTCTCCTCGTTCCCGGTTGCGCTGGCTACCGACTTGGCCCCAACGCCGGCCTCACCCAGGACGCTTCATCGATCTCCATCGTCCCGTTCCCCAACCAGACCCCGGAGCCAGGCCTTGCCCCCGTGCTTGCGGCCGCGTTAAGGCGCCAGATTCAATCGGAAGGGGCCTTATCCCTGGATACCCGAGGTCAAGGGGATGTCCTGCTCACCGGAAACATCATCGCCTATGAGAGGGTTGGAGTCAGCTTTCAACCCAACGACATCATTACCATTCGAGATTTCGAGATCCGAATGACCGCGGAAATCCGAGCCATTCACCGAAGAACCCGTGAAGTGCTCCTGGAGGAGTCCGTGGTAGGGAGCAGCCTCGTTCGAGGCTTCAACGACCTCGCCAGCGCCGAGCGTCAGGCTCGCCCCATCATCGCCAACGACCTCGCTCAAAAGATCACCGATCTCATCGTCGAAGGCGAGTGGTAGCCTTCCCCGTTTTCGAGCGACCAACGACGCACACCGCCCTTTCCAGTTCTCCCAGCCCGTTTCACCAAATCTAAGGCTGTCCGATCACCGGATGGTTTTTCCGGTTTTCCGCGTCTTGCTTGGCCGACCAAAACATCATCGCCACGCTTGCCATCACCATCAGGCACAATAACGCGATGCCAATCGCAAAAACCTTGCCCATCGTTGGCGCTTGAGCGGGCTGACTCGACGGTTGATCCTCTCCTGACGCCATTCCTCCCTCCCTAAAGGTCGCCTCCAAATTGCTGGCCTTTTTTCAAGGACCGAGCGAACCCTGCCATCAGCGAGGATGCGCGCTCGACATCGTCCAAATGAACCAGTTCAACCGGCGAATGCATGTACCGATTGGGGATGCTGATCAACGCGCACGGAATTCCGCCGCGCGTCCAAAAGATAACATCCGTGTCCGTGCCCGTTGAGTTAGAGGTCGACTCGTGCTGGAGCGGGATGGCCTGTTTGCTCGCGACCTTCTCCAACTGGGCGACCACCCCGGCATGATTGGGACCTCCATGGGTTAGCGTGGGCCCCTTGCCCAACGAAAGATCGCCATGAAGCCTACGGTCGACCGCAGGATAGTCGGTGGCATGTGTCACGTCGGTCACCAACGCCAGATCCGGCTGAAGCGAATAGGCGATCTGCCGGGCCCCTAGTAATCCCACCTCCTCCATGACATTGGCCACCACGCACACCTCGGCTGCCGGCCTCTTTTTCGTCTCAGCCAGCTGCCTTGCCGCTTCAGCAATCACAAACATCCCGACTCGGTTGTCAAAGGCCCGCGCCACGACCACTTTCTCACCCAGTCGCTCAAACCCATCGGACAGGGTCAGAAGATCCCCCACGCGAACCAGCGCCTCCGCCTCCTCCTTTGAACTGACCCCAAGATCCACGAACAATTCATGCATCTGGGGGAGGGTTCCTTTCCCATCCTTCCCCTTAAGATGAGGCGGCGTGTTGCCAATGACACCCGGAACATCCCCCTCACGGGAATGAATCAAGACCCGTCGCGCCGACAGGATCCCCGGATCGACCCCCCCCACCCCGCGCAAATAGACAAAGCCCTGATCGTCGATGAAATTCACCGTCATTGCGATCTCATCGGCATGAGCTGCCAGCATCAAGCGAGGCGACCCCCCCGGATTCATTACCGCCGTTACGTTTCCGTAAGCGTCCGTGCGGATCTCGTCTACGTAGGGAGCCACGTAATCCCTCCACACCCGCTGGCCACGGCGTTCCGCGCCACTTGGACTCGGCGTCTCCACCAACGATTGCAGGAACTGAAGCGATCGACGTTTCATTTCGTATCAGGCCGCGCCCAACTCGGCGGTTCCTCCAACTGGAACAATTGTTCACCCGCCTTCGGCACCAGTAAGATGCCCTCTGATTCTCGATTCGCAAATTCAGCGAACTCGATCGTCGCGGGATCACGATATCCTAGGTTTAGCTGGCGACACTGCTCCGGGCTCAACCCCGTCGCCAGGGTGACCCGGGCCCGGGGCGTTTCGACGCCATTCTCAAACGTTCCTTGCCCATACACATGAGTGGAGTGAGCCAACACGCCCCACGGCTCGTTCCGAAATCGATCCCATTGAGCCAGGAAATAATCCCGACAATGATAACCCACTTTGCAGATCCGCTCGCCATGGGTGAGCGATACCTCCCGAATATGAGGGGCGTAAATAATGAGCTCCCCCCCGTCCGCGAGAACCGGCTCCAGCTTGTACATACACTTCCCCCCCACCCACAATTCGTCATACATGCGGGGGGCGCACGAAAGGATCGAGTGAAAGGGCTTGGACTTGTATGTAATATGGAGATCGCGAGAACAATCCGCGGCGTCCGCCCAAGCAGACTCTGGGGTTCCTTCAAAGATACCACCCAATTCCCCATTGTGCACGACCATGCAAAACGCCTGCTTCGGCAAATCCACAAGTCCTCCGGCATAATCAATGACCTTGCGCACGGCGGTCCATTTGTGGCCGATGATCTTGGGGTTTGAAATCACCGCGGCAAGCCAATGGAAAAAATTCAGAAGTTGAGGACCGCTCACACCGGGAAACAGATACTTGTTCCCCCCCGAAAAACCGACGACTTCATGAGGGAAGACGGGGCCCAAGATGATGATCCGATCGTAGTCATAGAGTCGACGATTGATCTCCACAGGAATGTCCATCGAGAAACGGCCATCCGTCAACTCATCCAGCTGGGTTTTTGAGATCGTTCCGATTTCCCGCAACGACTCAGGATTATCCCACTCGTGGTTGAAGAACTGAACATCACGATAGCGCCCATTCCGCTCCTCCATCGTCACCTCAATCCGCTCACAGATCGCCTCCTCCGACATCGGTTGATGCGTTCCCAGAGCAATCATGATATCCAATTGCTTGGTCCAGCCAGAGAGATGCTCATGAAGCGCCTTGAACACCAATCCCACCGGCGCGGTCCGTGTCGAATCAGGAATAATGACCAGGACCCGTTGCCCCCGATAGTGTGACTCCAGGCAACGCTCCCCCACCAACTGGGCAACCTGTTCCCTGCTCACTGGCTGGGCCGCTGATCCGACGAATGAATTGGGCATGATCGTATCCGATAAACCCTTCAGATGGTTTGCGAGAGGAAGCCGCCATCGACGCGGATGTCCGTTCCCGTCACAAAGCTACTCGCTTTTTCAGCGGCCAGGAACAGCGCGGCACCGACCAGCTCACGAGCCTCACCAAATCGTCCCATTGCGGTATGGCCCATGATCGACTCCGCCCGAGCCGTTGGCGTTCCGTCGTCATTGAAAAGCAGCTTCTTATTTTGTTCGGCCGGAAAGAATCCCGGAGTGATGGAATTCACCCGGACTCCTTTCGACGCCCACTCCCTCGCCAGAAATTGCGTCATACTCAACACGGCCGCCTTCGAGGCCGAGTAGGAAACCACCCGCGATAGAGGAATATGAGCCGAGACACTCGCAATGTTGATAATGCTTCCTTTGCCCGACTCAACCATCATTGGCCCGAATACCTGACAAGGAAACAGCACGCCCCCATTCAAGTTGAGGTCCACATTGTTTTGCCACGCATCCAAAGGAATCGCCTCGAATCGATTATCATCGGTCACGGTCGCCTTAGGATCATTTCCCCCGGCCGCATTGACAAGAAT
>DEAY01000291.1:5363-6543 GCA_002348345.1 Verrucomicrobia bacterium UBA2970 | reverse complement strand
AGGAAGGCCCTTTCTCGGACGGGCCGCCCTCTCACCTCGGTCTTACGTTTACGGCCATCGTGATCGAGTCGATGAGGTCCAGGATCTCGCCCGCTCCGTCCGGGATAAGCGTTATCTCTATATCCGGAATTACATGCCCCATCTGGGTTACAACCAGCCGACGGCTTGGCCTGACCTCGGTGAAATCCGTCATGAGATTTACGCTCATGCCCAAACGGGGCGTTTGACGGATGCTCAAGCCCATTTCGCCGGCTCGTCTCGGCCGCTCGAGGAACTCTATGATTGTCAGGAGGATCCGCAGAATCTGGTGAACCTTGCGCGCTCCTCTCAACACCAGACCATTCGGGAACGAATGCGTGATCAGCTCGGCAAACAACTGGTGGCAAGCCGTGATCTAGGGTTTCTTCCCGAGGCCTTGGCCTGGCAGCTTAGTGGGGGTTCCACCCCCTATGAGCTTGCGCGGTCGGCGGGTGCCTATGATCAGGCGAGATTGATTCGTTCCGCTTCCCAGGTGGGGCAAGCGTCGGAGGAGGCGTTGCTCTTGAATATGGCCCACGAGGATCCGGGGGTCCGCTACTGGGGGGCGGTCGGATTCAGCGCGGCACCGACTCTTTCGGAAAAGGCGGTTCACGCCTTGGGGCGCGCGCTTGAGGACCGGAACGCGAGCGTTCAAATCGAATCCGCCAACGCGTTGGCCCGTCACGGCCGAGTGGACCGCTCGATTTCGGTCCTTGCGACTGCCTTGAAAAGCCAGGACTTGACATTGGTCCAGCATGCGGCTCGAACCATCGAGCTCCTGGGAGCGCGCGCGCGAGGCGCCCTCGCCTCAATGGCCGAGTGCGATGCCCGTATGAAGCGGATCCGCCCCCCCGGGACCTCGCCGGTGATCGTGGACCCGGAAAAAGACCAGGCGATGTTCATCGGGTTTTCGACCGAGGCATTTCTGAAGCGGTTCGAATCGGTCGAGCCGGGGAAACCCGATCGCCCTTGAGCCCGTCGGTCGCGCCTCCAGACGAAAGCGACGACCAGAGAGGAAAGCGAACGGGCCATTTCCGTGATCGCCGAGGCGGGGCGGTTGCTTGCTGATGGTTGGAAGGGGCGACCGCTTGACGCTTCAGCGGTGCCCCGTTAGCTTGCAGGTCTCGAAAAGCTCCCGTCGCCATGAAGAGATCCCTCAGAA
>DEAY01000291.1:0-4957 GCA_002348345.1 Verrucomicrobia bacterium UBA2970 | reverse complement strand
CCATCATCGCGATCCTCGCGGGAATGTTGCTCCCGGCTCTATCTCGGGCGAAGGGGAAGGCGAAAGAGACCGTCTGTCTCAACCATCTCAAGCAACTAACCCTCGCCTGGGTGATGTACGCCGATGACCACGAAAGCACTCTCGTCATCAATGACCCGAACGTGGGGCCCAATTCCCAGTCCTGGATTCGCGGCTACATGAACGATAACAACCCCGGTTCCACCAACCGGCAACTGATCGCCGAGGGATTGTTGTTCCCCTACAACGAGTCCACTGAGATCTATCGCTGCCCTAGTGATCGAGGTCGAAGCGAATTCGGAAACGTCCGGCATCTTCGGGTTCGCAGTTACTCAATCAACACTTACATGCATGGCTGGGACGTGGGTGCCATGTTCGCTGGGCAAAAGGGCTACGCGGTGAATATCAAGACCGGTGACATCACCCATCCGGGGGCATCCCAGGCCCATGTGTTTTTGGATGAGCATGAACTCAGCATCGACGATGGTACCTTTGGCGTCGCCCCGGAGGGGGACAAATGGTTCAACCTCCCCGCGACCTGGCATGGGGACGGGTGCAATTTCTCCTTTGCCGACGGTCATGCCGAACATTGGAATTGGTCGGATGCACGGACGATCGCCCTTGATCGAATCAACTCCATCACCCATCGCAATCCCTCCAATCCGGACCTGAAGCGACTTCAGGTTGCTACCGCCACGAAACGAGTCCTGCTTCCATAGGTAAGAGAGGAGACCGATTCCGATCTTTGAAGACCGTATGCCAAGCATTCCGGAGGCCCTTGCCCAGGCGTTCGCCCCTCGCTCATCGTCCGACCAATCCTGCCAATTGCCGCTTCAATCCCGGAAGCACGGTTTGATAGCGGCCTTCACCCACCACGTTCACCCTTTCCAAGGAATCGTTTTCATGGTCGTAAAGTTCGCGCGCGACCACGCGGCCGGATTCAAAGTCACGCCACTCGATGTAGCGAAACCGATCGTTGCGCATGGAGTAACCCATCACGTCTGGTCGGCGGCCCCTGGGATAATTGGGCCGGGGGGTTTGGGTCAGCACGGCGGGTTTAAAACGCCGATGCGGATCCGTTAACAGAGGGAGCAAGGACCGACCCTGCAGGGCGTGAGGCGCGGGTAATCCGCAGAACTCGATCAGGGTGGGATAAAGGTCGATCAGCTCGACCAGAGCTGGCGTTTGTTGACCCGGTCGGTGGTCGGGGGTGGCAACAATCAAGGGAACGGCTGCATCCAATTCGAACGCCGTCGTCTTGCGCGTCAAGCCATGTTCACCCAGATGCAACCCATGGTCCGACCAGAAGACGATCAGAGTCTTCTTCCGAAGTTTTAGCCGGTCCAATTCGTCGAGAACTTTGCCGACCTGCGTATCCAGGTAGCTGATGGCGGCCAGGTGTCCGTGATGCATTTCCCGAAGTTCCTCCGGCTTGGAGAGACCATCGTAGCGGGAATTGGTCAGCGCGATCTCGGGGACATTGATCGGCGGTTCCAGATGTTCAGGGATGGGGACGGCCGTCCGTTCGTATAAGTCCCAGTATCGTTTTGGGGCATTGAAAGGGGTGTGGGGTTTCCAGAAACCCACCGCTAGTAAAAAAGGCTTTCCTTTTTCCTTCAAGGCCTGCAGCGCGGTCACGGCTCGCTTTGCCACGCGGCCGTCATAGTAGGCTTCGTCGGGCACGTCTCGGCATTCCACGCCGCCCACGCCAGAAGCCAGATTGGGGGGGAGCTTCCCTTCGACCTGGGCCTGGTCGTTGCCGTGGGTTGCGTAGTGCAGGAATTCGGGTTCGCTCCAGGACAGGCGGTCACCCCGCCAGTCATCCTGGCGCCAGTTATGGAAGATTTTTCCAACGCACTGGGTATGGTAGCCGTTTTCTTTGAACCATTGTGGCAGGGTCACCACGTCTAGATGGTTTTGCCGAAAGTGGGTGGAGAGGTCCCAGACGCGTAAGGTGTCAGGGCGAAGCCCTGTCAGCAGGGAAGCTCTCGAGGGGTTGCACACGGTCTGCTGGCAGTAGGCCCGCTCAAACAGGGTCCCTTGCGCTGCCAGGCGGTCGATATTCGGTGAGAGGACCGGCTTGCTCCCGTAGCAGCCCAGTTGCACCCGCAGATCATCCACGGCAATCAAGAGCACGTTGGGACGGGCCAGGGGTGAGATCATTGGCCAGAGGCAAGAGGCGAGAAGCAGAATGGAAGATAAGCGTGTCATGGCTGAACAGGAGGCGATTCCGCCTGGCGGGCGTTGACGCGATTCAAATACTCTTGAAGGCGATCAGCCAGCCTGGCGGCATGCTCGGGTCGGGATGAATGGAGATTGATCCGTTCGGAAGGGTCCTGGCTCAAATGATAAAGCTCCTTCCGATCGTCTTCCTGAAAGGAAATCAGTTTGTAGTCCCCTTTCCGGATGGCCGAGTGTGGCCGGGTCTGGCTCACAACAAAATCGTCGATTCCAATCGAGGGTTGGGACGAGCCAAATTTCTCGCCTTCCGGGTGATAGTAGGGGAAATGCCAATAAAAGGTGCGCTCAGCATCGAGGTCGGGGTTGTCAAACAGGGGTAGCAGACTCATGCCATCCTGCTGGCTTCCGCCGGGATCAGCTCCCGCTATCTCCAGGAAGATTGGAAACAGGTCGTAGCCAATCACGGGCGTTTCACAGACGGTTCCGCCAGCAATCCGCTTGGGCCAACGGGCGATCATCGGCACTCGAATCCCCCCTTCATAGAGATTCCACTTTGATCCCCGCAAGGGAGCATGCGACACGTATTCGGGGTGACCCCCGTTGTCGGAGAGAAAAACGACCAACGTGTCCTGCCCCCGCCCACTGGCGTCCAGGGCGTCGAGCAACTGACCGACGTGGTGGTCGAGTGTTTCGACGAACGCGGCATACTCGATCCGTTTTTCCCGTTGGGGTGCCTCCCGGGGAATCTTGGATTGGTATTTCTCCTTCAGCCAAAGGTAGGGGGTTCGTACGGGCGTATGGACAAAGAAATGAGAGACCATCAGGAAGAAGGTTTGGTTCTGCTCCAGGAAACCGACCGCCCGCTCGGTGAGGCCATCTGCTTGGTAACGACCGGGTTCCGAGCGTTCCGGCAGGCTCTGCTGGCTATAGGGATGACTTCCAAAATCCTCCTCGGCGATACTGAAGCCCTGGGCCGACGGTCCAAGGAAGGGATCCCATCCCAAGTAGCGTCCCTGGTAATGGGGGTTGAGATGCCATTTGCCAAAGTAGGCGGTTTTGTATCCAGCCCGTTTCAAGGCCTCGGCCATGGTGGTTTCACCCAGATCGAGAGCCAGGGTATAGGGCGGTGCCCGGAGGGGCTGGGGCGGAAGAATCACCTGTCTTCCCGGGGTGCCCTTGACCACGAATTCCAATCCCAGACGGGCAGGCGTTTTGCCGGTGAGGAGACTGGCGCGGGCGGCGGAACAGATGGGAGCAGGTGAGTAGGCCTGTGTGAACCGCATTCCCGCTGTCGCCAGTGAATCGATGGCGGGGGTCTCATGCCAGGGGTGGCCGTAGCAAGCGAGGTCCGTCCAGGCCAGATCATCGACCAGGATGAAGAGGATGTTGGGCGGGGCGGCAACGAGAGACGGGGAGGAGAGAAGGGAGAGCAAACTGGCGAGGAGAGCAAGCCGCCTCCCGCCGAGATAGCTCAGTAGACCGAAAGGAAATCCTTCTCGACCCTCGCGCGCGTTACCCTCGAGGCGGGAGCTGGAAGCGAGCGTTTCGATGGGAGCATGCTGGCGGATCGGGGTTTGAGAGTCAATCGTCGCCCGTCGCGGGACTCGAACAATCGGGCTCGACTGTCAGGATCGCCAAGGAACCTTCGAACCTGACTAATCCGCCAGCCGGAAGTAGCGCTGTCCCGGGATGAAGTCCACCACGATCGATCGCTCGCTGCCTGCTGATTGCACTCCCTCGACGGGCACCCACTCGGGAGACGCCAACGATTCGCATGCCTCAAGGCGAACGGTGTCGTCGGCGTCGATCCAGGTCAGTCGAAGGCCACCGGTGGTCCGCTCGTATTGGATCTTGGCGGAGGCACTCTCGGGTTCATAGATCACTTGATCCAGGAAAGCGTTCCCCGAAAGGCCGATGAAATCAGTGGCGTAGGTCCAGGTGAGCTCGTGATCGCCTGGGGGAATCTCCACCACGACCGTTGCCCAATCCGAGGGCCGATCAATCTGAGCCACCACCGAGTCGTTGACTTTAAACCGGAATGAGTTGAACAAACTCGCTGGGAGGTCCTCAATGGTGAGGGCGGTGAACCAGTCAAAACGAAGTTGCCCCGGACCGCTGAGACCCGCTTTGATTTCAACCCGTTCTGTCACTCCCAGTGGGGCGGATACGAGGACATTGTCCCGTCCGAATTCCGGTAATCGGAGTCCCCTCCAAGGCGCATCTCCCAGGACGCTCCAATTCTGCAGTGAACTTTCGAGCACGGCATTGAGCGCCTCGTCATGGCTCAACCACTGGATGGCATCCAACTGTCCCGTGGAAACCGGTGACAAGGTAGCGCGTCGTTCATAGATCCAACGAAGGTGATGCTCGCCCGGGGGGAGGAGGATGAGTTCTTGTTGCCATTCCGATGCTCCAGACAGGCCGGCGAGGGGGCCGCGCTCGGCGGCGGAAATGGTCTCGGAATCGAGCTCGAAGAATAGGCGGTCGGACGGCGAGGCCGCATTCAATCGCCAATGAAAGGCGATCGCCTCTTCTGCCGCGGTTGGCAGCTCAAGGTAAGAACGTCCCTCGAATTCACCCCTCACCTCGAGAGACGAATCCCCAAGCCAGGGCTCGGCCTCCGAAACCGCCCATGGTTGAACAAGAAGGGTGTTGAAGACGTTGAGCGGTTGCGGGGCCACATCGAGCGCGCTGGAAAACGTCTCTGTCTCAGCATCGCTGGTAGGCGTGAACAGGATTCCATCCAGTACGCCGCCGC
>DEAY01000359.1:590-5923 GCA_002348345.1 Verrucomicrobia bacterium UBA2970 | reverse complement strand
GCGACCGGGATAAGGATGTCGCTTGCCTGGATCAGCTGTCATCTCCTGAGGCTATTCGAAGCAGATGGGAAGACAACGTTTTTGCGTTTGTGTTCTCGAGAATATCGGGAGTGGGAACGGAACCGAGGGATGGCTGCGTATCAAAGATCTTCGGTCGAGGCAATCGCGGCGATGGCTCAGGCGGATGTCGAGATATGTTGGGCGTAACTGGCCCCGGTGGGGCGCGTGGTTTCGGGCCATGCCCCGGCCGCTTCTTGTGCCTCGATCAAGAAGGCGCGACCTGCTTTCAGTGGGGAAAGATCGGGAAGGACGGGGCGTTGGGACGCGAGTGCCAGTAGCGCGATTGACGAATCAAAAACCTCGGGAAAACGATTTGGGTAGGGGCCCCAGCCGCCGGAGTTGGTTTGAGACTCGATGAGGCGTTGGATCCAGGCGTTGGGAAGGTCGCTGGGGTTTGACTGGAGCTGATGTGGGATCATGATCCCGGCGGCCAGGTCGATCGTTGCGGTGGGGGCATCGTTCATAATCCACGATTTGGCTTTCTCGCTGGCGGCTTTGGTTTCCGGTGAGACCACCGTCGCCAGGATTTCGAGTGCGAGCGCCGTGGTGAGGGGCTTCCCGTAGGTGCCCGGGGATCCTAGATGACGATCGGCTTCGACGGCCCAGTAGCCTTCAGGATGTTGGCTGGCGAGAAGACGGTCGATCAGGATCCTGGTTTTTCGAGGGTTCTTCTGCATGAATTTCTGTTCTTCGGCGACGACCGAGGCGAGGCCGAATTGAATCAACGCGAGGGTCGGGCTCAGAACGACATCGGAGGAGGCGCTGTTCTCCCACAAGGCGGGTTGGTTGAGCCATTGCAAGAGGTCGTTCCATTTTGAGGTTTCGGAGCGGACCCTCTCGTTTTCGAAGCGGAATAGAACGCGTGCCGCATCTCCGTTGTTGTGACATGAAAAACAATGGTTTTCCGCCGGCCAATCCAAGGCTTCGGTCGACAGATAAATCAGACCGCTCTCAAGAGCGCGAGATCGATCCGATGGTTGAGCCAGGACAGGAGAAGCGGAAAGGGATAAAAGGCAGATTCCGCCGGACAGCAGGTGGGGTTTCGATGGAAAGAGTGTAGCCAAACGAGCGGTTTCAAGGTCAAATATCGCAAATGTTGCTGCATCAAACCACGGTTGAATTCCAATCAGATTACAGATGTTGGGCCGCATGACAGCTTCAACAGGAAGACGATCGCCCTGGGGGGGATGGGCCTGGTTGGCGGCCTGCGTTCTCGTCGGGGAGGCGGGGTTCGCCCAGGAGGCGGATGTCCATCGTGTCGAGTTGGTGCTGCTGGAGTCGCGCCGCTTGGATTCGGTGCTTAACGGGTTCGGATCGTTGGAGCCGTTTCGGCGAGTGACGGTCAGCGCTGAGGGACAAGGTCAGATTGCTTCAATGCCGGTGGACGAAGGTGGTTGGGTGAAGGCCGGTAATATCTTGTTTGCGATGGATCGCCGTGCCGACGAGATTGCCCTGGCCCTGGCGGAGGCTGAACGTCAACGGGCCGAGCTTGAATTCGAAAAGCTGAAGGCGGGGTCCCGGCCCGAGGAAATCGAAGAGGCTCGCCGACGGCTTGCCGCGGCGGCGGCGGTCATGAAGGCCGCCAAGGACGACTGGGATCGGGTGAAAAAGCTGGCGGAGCAGGGCATCGCGGCGACCAGTGAGCTCGTTCGGGCCCGCTCGGAGTATGATGTGAGTGCCGCTCAACAGTTTCAGGTGCAGGCCAGGTTGGCGTTGGTCGAGGAAGGATCTCGAAGCGAAGAACTGGCGATTGCTCAGGCAAATGTCACGATTCAGAACGCGAAGGTCGATGACATCCAATTGCGGCTCGAAAAGCTGACCTCGGTGGCTCCGTTTGAGGGCGTGGTTACCAAACGGCTCAAAGAGGTCGGTGAGTGGGCGACCCCGGGATCGATGGTGCTGGAGATGATGGTGATGAATCCGATGAAACTGCGGATTCCGATTCCCCAAAAACATGTACCTTTCATCCAGCCTGGACAAGAGGCGCGGGTTTCGATTCCCGGGCTGGAGTCGATGGATCTGAGGGGACAGGTGGTGGCGCTTATTCCCCGAGCCAGCGAAGGGTCGCGAAACTTTCCCGTCATTCTGGAACTCGACAATCGGAGTCGGAAGCTGGCGGCCGGAATGTATGCGAAGGTCTCTCTCGTGTTGGATGACGGGGTGGATGCCCTGGTCTTGCCACGGACCGCCTTGCAGTATCGAAACCAACAAATGGTGGTCTACCGGTTTCAAGCCGAGTCGGATCGGCGCCAAGGTCGGGTGGAAGAAATCCCCGTTACGATTGGTCGGGAGTTGAAGGGAGCGGTCACCATTGAAGCGCGATCCGGGTTTCGCGTGTCGGCCGGTGATTCGGTCGTTCACATGGGAGGGTCCCGTTTGAAGGATGGGGACCCCGTCCGCGTCTTGCCCCGGCAAGAGTCGAACCAAGCGATTGAGTCGTTCGATTGAAGATTATTGAGCATAGTGTTCGGAACGGAACGGCGGTGGTCGTGGGGATGATCATGGTCATTCTCTTCGGCTTGGCGGCACTCCAACGGATTCCCGTTCAGCTCAACCCCACGATGGATCGTCCCCAGATTTCTGTTTACACCGACTATCCGGGAGCGGCAGCCCTTGAGGTCGAGTCGGAGGTCACTCTGCGACAGGAGCAACGATTGGCAACGGTTCAGCATCTCCGGCGGATCCGTTCCGAATCGGAGGAAGGCCAGGCCGAGATTCATCTGGAGTTTGAATGGGGGGTGGACAAGGACGCGGCGGTCATCGATATCAATACCAAGTTGGCGAGTGTTCGAGAGCTCCCCGAGGAAACCGAGAAGCCGGTCATCTACGCCTCCGATTCCGAAGAGTATACCTCGGTCGTGAGGATGACCGTGCTGAGCGATTGGCCCGTCAATATGGTCCGGGAAATCATGGAGGAGTCGATCGGTCCGCGCCTTGAGCGGATCGAGGGCGTTGGGCGGGTGCGTTGGTATGGGGGCTCTCGCCGTCAGATCCAAGTCTTGTTGGACCTGACGGCGATGGATTCACGGGAAATCACCATCAACGAAGTCAGGGAATCGCTTCGGCGGGAAAACCAGAATCGGCGTGGCGGGGATCTTGAGGATGGGGCTTCGCGATTGGTGGTGAGAACGCTCGGGCAATACACCAATCTGGAGCAGATTCGTCGGACGGTCGTGAAGAAAGGTGACGATGGCGTCGTTCGGATCGAGGATATCGCGGAGGTCGTGGACGGGTTCGAAGAACCCGAGTCGGTGGGGGGGACGATGGGGAAACCGGCGGTGTCGGTCAGTATTGCCAAGGTCTCTGGGGCCAATACGATTGCCGTCACGCGTCGGGTTCGGGCCGAGGCCCAGCGGATCAATGATGAATATGAGGCCACCGGTCTGGAGCTCTGGATCAACTACGATGCCTCCTCTTATATCTGGGATTCCATTTCCCGGGTCACCCGGAATCTGGTGATCGGTGCGATCAGTGCGACCATTGTTTTGTTTTTGTTTCTGCGCTCGATCGTCTCGACCCTCACCATCGCGGTGACGATTCCTCTCTGTCTGATCGGGACCTTCGTCTTGCTGGCTGCCTTCGGGCGATCGGTGAATGTGATTTCCCTGGCGGGGTTGGCGTTCGCGGCGGGAATGGTGGTCGACAATGCGGTGGTGGTCATGGAGAACATATTCCGACACTCGCGAGAGCATGCGACCGATTCCCGAAAAACGGCGGTGGTGGCAACGACCGAAGTGTGGGCTCCCATTGTGGCGGCGTCATTGACGACGCTGGTGGTCTTTGTGCCGGTGCTCTTCATTCGAGAACAAGCCGGTCAGCTCTTTCGCGACATCGCCTTTTCCATCTCCTTTGCCGTGGTGCTTTCCATGCTCGGTTCGATCACGGTGATTCCGATGCTTGCCAGTCGCTTGCTGCGGGCGCGGGGCGATTCCAAGGGCAAAGAAATGGGAGTGCACCGATTAGGGCGGTTGGGGGCGGGTTTGGACTTGGCCGGAATGCGAGTGAGTCAATGGTTCGTTCGCTGCGTCCGGTTCGGATTGCGGTCCATCCCCGGGCGTCTTCTGGTGTTCGGGGTGGTGGCGCTCGCCTTCCTGGGCGGGCTTCAGTTGATTCCTCCCGCTGAATATCTTCCCCAGAGCAAGAGCGCCAACGTGTTCGGTCGGGTCACCAATCCCGCAGGCATGAGTTTGGAGGGAGCCCGAGATCAGTTGTCGAAGGTGGAGGATTTCGTGCTCAGCGAGGTGGATCATCTTTACCGGATGTTCTCGTATGCGCGACACAGTAGCTCTTTCTTTGGGTTTTATTTGGACCCGGACCACGCGACTGCGGAAAACGCGGATCGAGAAATGGAGAAGCTTGAAGCCTTTGCAAAAACATCATTGCCGTCAGATTTTCGGTTTAGTGTCTACCGCGTTTCGGATTTTGGGTGGCGATTCGAGGGAAAGAGCATTGAACTGGAACTCATGGGGCCCGATTTGGAGATCCTGCGGCGGATGAGTGAGTCGTTGGAGGATTCCCTGAGACGCCTGCCGGAGGTAAAGGAAGTGTTCAGTTCCTTCTTACTCGCCAATCCGGAACTTCAAGTGATCCCCGACCGTGAGCGGTTGGCGGATCTGGGGTTGAATTCCTCCGACTTGGCGATGTCGGTGGAGACGTTGGTGGAGGGGACGAGGGCATCTTACTACCGGGAGGGGGGGCGTGAGTATGAGATTCTCCTCAAGGCGCGTGAGGGGCAAATTCTACACGCGGACGCGGTCCGCGATCTCTTGCTAGCCGTCCCCGGCGGCGATCCCGTTCGCCTCAACGAAGTGGCCAGTGTCCGAAAGGAACTGGGGCCCTCGTCGGTGGATCACATCAACAAGGAGCGGTCGATCACCCTCAAGATCAGCATTCACGAGGGGGTGCCGCTCCAGTCCTTCATCGAGACGGCGCGACGTGAGGTGCTGGAGCCCTTTCGGGATTCCATCCAGGAAGTTTACCGGGTTCCACCTAGTGCCTATCAGGCGACCTTAGGGGGGACGGCTGATGACCTCGAGCGGACGATGAACGCCCTGTCACGATCCTTCCTCTTTGCGGTCTTGATTTCATACCTTCTCATGGCGGCCTTGTTCCAGTCGTTCGCCTTTCCTCTGATTATTCTCTTTTCGCTGCCCCTTGCCTTGACCGGCGGGTTTGTGGGGATTTGGATCTCCGGGGCTGAGTTCAATGTGATCACGATGCTCGGATTCGTTCTTTTGGCGGGGATTGTCGTGAACAACGCGATTCTGCTGGTG
>DEAY01000359.1:0-243 GCA_002348345.1 Verrucomicrobia bacterium UBA2970 | reverse complement strand
CTGCGATCCGTGAGAAAAGGGATGGCATTCCATGAAGCGGCATTGATGGCCGTGAACGTGCGGATCCGTCCCATCTTCATGACCTCGCTCACCACCATGCTGGGCATGCTCCCCTTGGCCCTCGGGCGTGGGGTGGGGACCGAGTTATATAGCGGCTTGGGGATTGCCGTCGTGGGAGGAATGGCGTTGTCGACCCTCTTTACTTTGGTTCTCATTCCGCTCGTACTCGTATCGGCCCTCGAA
>DEAY01000366.1 GCA_002348345.1 Verrucomicrobia bacterium UBA2970 | reverse complement strand
GTTCTCGGCGGGAGCGATTCTCTCGAATGAAACCATTGGGTTTGAGCCAGGCCGCGCCACCCGGTCTTTAGCCAACCGTTGATCGAGCAACGTCTGAGGTGCGATTGGTTTCGCAGGGATCCTTTGGCCGTTCCCATCGGCGATCCGAGATCGGATGGGGGGCTCTCATCGGGCCGTGAGGGTGCCGGGATGGACTCCCGGCATTCAGTGCTTCGATTCCGCCCGACGCTGGTTTGCGGCGGCGAAGGCCTTGTGCCCCGTTGAATTGCCGGGGAGGAGCACCTTCTCCCAAAGGGGCAGATGGGCGGCGTGCCGCCGAATCGCGCCGGTCAGCCGAGGGTCGTGGATGAGGTTTTCCCACTCGTGGGGGTCCGAGCGGTGATCGTAGAATTCTCGTGAGCCATCGTGATACTGGATGAAGCGTTGATGGGTCGTTCGGATGGCGTAGTTTCCCGGACCAAAACTGGTGATGGCGGGAAAGGGCCAGTGAGCCGTCGGGTTCTTGAGCAAGGGAACCAAGCTCTGACCTTCTTGCTGCGGATCCGCCTCGAGCCCTGCGAGCTCGAGAAGGGTGGGGAAAATGTCGAGAAGTTCGGCAGGGCGGTTCGAGGCCTGACCTTGTGGCAGGCCGGGGGCGACCACGATCAAGGGGACACGGGTTCCATCCTCCCAGAGGGATCGTTTTGCCCATCGCTGCTTCTCGCCGAGATGGAATCCGTGGTCGGAGAAGAGAACAACAATCGTGTTGTCGGCGTGAGGGCTCTGATCGAGGGCGTCCAGGACCGTTCCCAGACAATGGTCGGCAAATGTCGAGGACGCCAGGTATGATTGAACGGCGTGTTCCCACTGTCCGGCCGAAACCACCCATTCATGCTCGGGGGAAACGTGTTCACGATTCGTCAGATCAATGGCGTATGGGCTCAAGTCCGCCCGATCATCCACTTTGACTTTGGGAAGAATGATCTCCGGCCGCGGATGGCGGTCAAACCACTTTTGGGTGGCAAACATCGGCACATGGGGTCGATAGAACCCAACCCCAAGAAAGAAGGGTTGGTCGTAGTCCCGTTGAAGTCGCTCGGTCGCCCAACGGGCCGCAAGGGTGTCCGGCATTTGATCATCGGAATCGGGAAACACACCCCAGTCCCAGAGCGGATGTCCATGAGGTTGCGAAATCTTCTTCTCGGGACGCGGACCGAATCCGCCGTTGCTGCCCCCGTATTCGTGAAAGAATTGCTTGTCGCCCCCATGAAAAATCTTGCCCACCGACATGGTATGGTATCCGTTCGCCGCGAAGTGCTCCGGCAGCGTGAGGATGCCTTCGAGATCAGGTGCCTGGGTCAGCGGGGGATTGAGAAAATAGATGCCCGTTGAATGAGGATACCGGCCGGTCAGGAGGCTGGCTCGCGAGGGATTGCAGACGGGTGACTGGCAGTGGGCGTTGCTGAAGAGCGTGCCGCGCCGAGCCAACCGATCGATGTTTGGCGTCTGCGCTTGGGGATGCCCTCCAAGGCACCCGACCCAATCATTGAGGTCGTCGATGGCAATGAGAAGAACGTTCGGTCGATCAACGGCATGGAGGGGGGCGGTGGTGTTGGCCAGCAGAACGAGGAGACAGAACAGGGATCGGCAGCACTTGGATTTCATGAGGGGTCAATGCGATCACGGATTCTGATCGACTCACAGGCTTTGTCAATTGACGGTTAGAGGCAATCTGCTGTTTTATCTCGTGACCTATGGCAAGAATCGCACGTGCTCTGATTTCAGTTTCCGATAAGTCGGGTCTTGTTCCGCTCGCCCAAGCGCTGGCGGAAGCCGGAGTCGAGATGATCTCAACCGGCGGCACGGCCAAGGTCCTTCAACAGGCCGGATTGCCGGTCATTGAGCTGAGTGCCCATACCGGGTTCCCGGAGATGCTCGATGGAAGGGTGAAAACGCTTCATCCCAGGGTGCATGGCGGACTTCTTTTCGTGAGAGGCAATGAAACCCACGAAGCGGCGGTCAGGGAACACCAGATTGCGCCGATTGATTTGGTGGTCGTCAACCTCTACCCCTTCGAAGCAACGGTGGCGAAGCCGGATGTCACCTTGGAAGAGGCCATCGAAAACATCGATATTGGAGGACCCTCCATGTTGCGCAGTGCGGCCAAGAACCATCAGAGTGTGACAGTGGTGGTGGATCCGGCGGACTACGAGCGGGTGGCCCAGCAGGTGAAAGAGCGGGGCGAAACAAGCCATGAACTTCGACGCAAACTGGCGGCGAAGGTTTACGCCCGAACGGCCGCTTATGATCAGGCCATCACTCAGTTTCTGACCAATGCTTTCGACGAAGCACCGGATTCATCCGATTCGGATGCCAATCTTCCAGGTTCTTTTGAGGAAAAGATGCCGTTGGTTCAAACGCTTCGTTACGGCGAGAATCCTCATCAGGCGGCGGCTCTCTACGGTCGCTTTGAGGAGTTTTTCTCTCAGTTGCACGGCAAGGCCCTTTCCTACAACAACATCCTCGACCTGACCGCCGCTGCCAGTCTCATTGCTGAATTCGATGGCTTCCCTCCGACGTTGGCGATTTTGAAACATACCAATCCTTGCGGAGTGGGTCAGGCGCCGTCTCTGCGCCAGGCATGGGATCAGGCCTTTGCGACTGACCGGCAGGCACCCTTTGGTGGGATCATCGTATCCAACACCCCGATGGATGGGGACTGCGCCGAGGCGATCCGGGAGATCTTCAGCGAGGTGATTATCGCGCCTGATTTTGAGCCAGAGGCGTTGGCGATTCTCACCAGGAAAAAGAATCTGCGCCTTCTCAAGATGCACCGGCCGCCCCACGAGGTGGGTGATGTCCAGTTCCGATCCGTGGGTGCCGGCTCGGTCCTATTGCAGACGGTTGACACCCACTTGGCAGCGGAAGAGGATTGGAAGGTGGTGACGCAGCGGGCACCGAACGAGGCGGAACGGGAGGCGATGCGATTTGGTTGGCGAGTGGTCAAGCATGTGAAGTCCAACGCGATTGTGTATGCGGGTTCGGATCGTACCCTTGGCATTGGAGCGGGTCAGATGAGCCGGGTCGACTCCAGTCGAATTGCCGTCTGGAAAGCCGGGGAAGCGAAGCTGGCGTTAAAGGGCAGTGTGGTTTGCAGTGACGCGTTCTTTCCCTTCGCCGACGGCCTCGTCGCGGCCGCGGATGCCGGGGCCACAGCAGCCATCCAACCGGGTGGATCGGTTCGGGATCAGGAAGTGATTGATGCCGCCAATGAACGGGGCGTGTCGATGGTCTTTACCGGAAATCGTCACTTCCGCCACTAGCGCTAGGCGGGGCGGGAGACGGTGAACGAGTCTCCCAGTGCGCTGTAGTCATCGCCCCCAAGCCGCGCGAGCGGATCGAGTCGGTCGAGATCGATCTTCGGGATTGGACCGAGCCCGTCCTGGGCAAAATCATCATTGAGGTAGAGCTGCTCGATCCGACCCAGCACGAGGGCTTGAGGGGTATCGCCGACCTCGACGATCTGATGAAGTTGGCACCACATCGCGATCTTGGCCTCTGCCAGGCGAGGCAGATTCCATCCGGTCACTCCAGCCGTTTCCAGTTCGTTGGCCGTAATCTCGGAGCTTCCAAAGGGGAGCGAGGCGGCGCTGGCACTCACCGATTGGGCTTGTTGGCACTGGGCAATATGGACGACGAAGTGCTTTCGCTTCTCGATATTGACCCAAGTGTCTTTCTTGCTGCCATCCCGTTTCTTTCCAATCGATAGCGAGAGGATCGGTGGTTTGCTTGAGACCCCGTTGAAATACGAGAAGGGGGCCAGGTTGTAGGAGTGGTCGCCATTGTCGCTGAGAACCCAAGCAATGGGTCGAGGGACGATCGATTGAATCATCAGGGCATAGATGGCCTTGGGGTCAAGCTGGTTGAGGTCGAGTATCATGTCGGCGGAGCAATACCAAGCCAATGGGGGTGTGGCAAGTTCCTCGGGCACGGAGCCGTTTGCGGGGTGCCGACCGGAAGCGATTCTCGTGTCGCTGTCTCCGTCATTGGTGAAAATCCCGAGCCAGAGGCCGAGCTTGTGAGTTCCAGAGAGGATGAAGGCGAAGCAAGAATGCTTGGGGGATCCCAGGAGAACCCGGAGTCGATCGCTCAACCGAGTGCGGATGGCAGAGCGATGTTCCCGATCGATGAGGGTGGGGATCGATCTCGTCCCGGAGGCTGAACCGCTCATGGAAAAACGGGGAAAACCCAACGAGTGCAACCAGCGTTCCCAATTGAAGCACGATGCTGATCAAGCGCGGGCAGAACGCGAGCATCGCGTCGCGGGCTCCCGGGTTCCTATTTGCCGGCCTCGTTTTTTCGAACTCGCCATCCGATCCAGACCGCGAGCCCGGCCAGGGGAAGTCCAAATACCGGGATGAACCCCAAAAGATCCATGGTGAACTAGCGGAGGGATCGTTCAGTCAGGAGAATTCGCTGATTCGGATCGTCGATCGGCATCATCGGATGAGAATCCATCGGAGGCAGGATTTGAATGCGGGTTGGTGGGACATGGGTGTCGCATAACCGTGTTCAGCGACAGACCGCAATGACCAATCATCGGCTGAAAAAAATAGGACACCCGATGTCTGGGAGGTAGCAAACCTCGTTGGATCGTCACTATTTGGGGAGTTGTTCCAGCTCTTCCCAGCGGGCGTAGAGTTGATCCCGCTCCGCCTGGGCGGTTTCGAGGGATTCGTTCAGTTCAGTCGCATCGGAGCCGTGATCTTGGTGGAACGTGGGCGAGGAGAAAATGTTTTCGATGCGTTCGATTTCGCTCTCGACCTCGAGAATCTTTTCCTCCATGCCTTCCAGCTCCTTGCCTTCCTTCCAGGTCAGCTTCCGGGGCTTGTCCTTGGGCTTCGATGGGCTTTGGGTTGATGATTTGGTGACACTCGTAGGAGCCGGCTGTCGTGATTTTTTCTCGAGATAGTAGTCGTAGTCGCCGACGCTGTAGTCGACCACGCCGTGGCCTTCAAATGCCAGGATTCCCGTGCAAACCCGATTGAGGAAATAGCGGTCATGACTCACGGCCATCACGATGCCCGGGAACGAGGCAAGGGCCTCCTCGAGGACGCGGAGCGTGGCGAGGTCGAGATCATTGGTCGGCTCATCGAG
>DEAY01000155.1:2316-5172 GCA_002348345.1 Verrucomicrobia bacterium UBA2970 | reverse complement strand
TTCCGAAGCGGTTCATGCGAGCGAACTTGCTCTTGGCCACCCGCGCGTTCCAATCGGCACTCCCCTTGACGAACTCGTAGTATTTGACTCCATTCATCCAGAGCTCGCCCTTTTCCGGCGTGATTCGGAAACGAACCCGATTCCATTCTCCGGCGGGATAGGTGGCATCGATGTCGGGCTTGTAGAGCTGGTAGAGCCAGCCTGAGAGCTGGGGGTCATGACCGTCCTTGTTGTCCTGGATTTGGATTTCCGGCCCGGTTTGCCACTCGGTGGTCGCTTCCTCGGTCGCATGAAACATAATCCCGCTGTTGCCTCCCTTGGAGATCTTGTATTCGAGGGACAGCTCGAACGAGGCGTACTGGCCGACGGTCATGATGGTGCCGGCACCCCGTGAACTTCGCACGATCGCTCCATCGATTACCTTCCATCCCTCGCCGGCGGTTTCCTGTTTGTAATTCCGCCAGCCCTCCTTGTTTTTGCCGTTGAAGAGGAGCTGCCAGCCGTCCGCTTTTTCCGCGGACGACAAGCGGTTGTGTTCCGCGGCCCAGACATCAAATCCGGCTACGGTTAGAAGCAATCCGAACGAGAAGGGTTGAATCCATCGCTTAGTCATGCCGAGAGCTTAATGGCATGCCGTTCCGGATTCCAACAGAAATCCCCGAGGTGGCCCGGATCTATTCGGGCTGGAGGACGATTTTTCCGCAAAGCGTTCCCGCGCCGTTGAGGGTGTTATCTTCCTGGAGTTGGTGGGCCTTGGCACTTTGGGACAAGGGGAACCGACGGCCGATGTGCGGTCGAAGCGCGCCTGCTTGGAGCCATTGATGAATTTGCTGGGCCGAGGTCTGCTGGGCCGAGGCCGAGGCCTTGAACATGGCAAACCCGACCAGACGGCACCCTTTGACATAGAAGGGGCCCACCGGGAAGGTGGGTTGCGCATCCCGACCCGCCATCACGACCATCCGCCCATTCTCGGCGAGTGCTCCGATGGCACCTTGGAAATCGGGAACGCGGCTGGTTTCCCAATACACGTCGATTCCACCTCCGCCGGATGACTTCAGCACCTCGGCCAGGTTTCGGGTGTTGTAATTGAAGGCCAGGTCTGCTCCGAATTGTCGACAGAGTTCCGCCCGATCCTCTGATCCGGCCGATGCGATCACTTTGGCCCCCATCGCTTTGCCCATCTGAATCACCGCGGAGCCCACTCCGCCGGCGCCTCCGTTCACAAAGAGCGTTTCGCCCTCTTCAAGGTTTGCGCGGGCAACCAGGCCCAAGTGGGCGGTGATGGAAACCAGGGCCAATGCAGCAAGCGATTCGTCTGTTTGCGACGGCGGGGTGGGATAGGCAAAGGATTCGTCGACCGCAATGCGCTCGGCAAAGGTGCCTTGGCGTCCGAGCAAGCCCTGATTGGAACCCCAGACGCGATCTCCAATCTGAAACCGGGTCACCTCCGAGCCGATGGCCTCGACCGTGCCAGCGAAATCGCAGCCGACAATGAAGGGCGAGGGAATCGCCATCGAGATCATTCCGCTGCGGATATAGGTGTCGATGGGATTGATGGAAACCGCACCGATCCGGATGAGGATTCCCGTGGCACCGGGAATCGGGTCGTCCAACTCACCCCATTGAATCGAATGAGGCGGGCCGGGTTGAGTGATGTAAGCGGCTTTCATAGGGTGAGGTTCAGAGTTGGTCGACGAACCGCTGCATGGCCTCTTCCTGTTCGATGATGGATTGCACCAACTTGAACTGAGTTCTGGCACGGTCGAGATTGTGCCCCTGGCGGTGGACCCGAAAGTAGTGGTCGCCGTCGAGATAGTCGGTCAAAAACCGGATTCCGATGGTGAAGGAGATTAACTTTCCGGAGAAGGCCAACAGGTCTTTTTCCGCCCGGGTGAGGAAGGACCCCGCGGTCGAGAGATATCCTTGGGCAAGTTTCTGGAAGATATCCATCCGCATGTTGACGCGGCTCAGATCTCGCTCATCCTCAAGCGTTGGACTGGTCGTCGTTCGGACCATGTCGCCAAAATCGTAAAGAACCGAGCCCGGCATGACCGTATCAAGATCGACGACACACATCGATTCACCGGTCTTGCGATCCATCATGACGTTGTTGAATTTGGTGTCATTGTGGGTCACGCGTTCCGGAATTTCGCCAGACTCCAGTCCCTTCAAAATGACGTCGACAATCGCCTCGTGTTGGCGACAGAACTCAATTTCGGTGGACGCGTTCTTGGCTCGATTGAGGCGATCTCGTTGAACCGCTTGAAGAAGGGTGTCAAAGCGGTGCCGGGTATCATGGAAACGAGGGATGGTTTCGAACAATCGTTTGCCCTCAAGGTCGGATAAATAATTCTGGAATGCCCCGAACGCTTTGCCCGCTTCAAACGCCTGTTGGGAGGACTCCACGGATTCGAAACTCCGAACTCCCTCGACGAAAACAAAGGTACGCCAAAAATCTCCGTCGGCATTAACGAAGTAGGACTCGCCCGTTCGAGTGGGCACAACAATCAAAACCCGGCGGGTGAGATCCTGGACCGATTCCGCCTCGAGCCGGCTTCGAATGTGCGTTGTCACCCTCATCAGATTATCCATGACTTCGTTCGGTGACTTGAAGACATGTCGGTTTATTTTTTGATGGATGTAGCGGACGTTGATCCCGCCTTGAGCGTAGGTCGCGGTGTAGGTTTCGTTAATGTGACCGATCTTGCAGGGCTCAGCATGAAGGATCTCGCCATAGATTTGAAATCGCTTGGAAATGTCTTGGAGTTGCTCTTCGCGATAGTTCGACATAGTTTTGGGGAAAGTCTTGCTTTTTTAGCAACTGGCACAGGGGAGCCTAGGCGAGATTGATCCGAT
>DEAY01000155.1:0-1904 GCA_002348345.1 Verrucomicrobia bacterium UBA2970 | reverse complement strand
GTGAAACATCCAGAGGAAGGCATGGTGCCGGTGTCATGGGCACGTGGAAAGCAGGCCCCTTTGATGGGGGGGACCCTTTATTTGGTGGCTACTCCAATTGGTAATCTCGAGGATCTGACCTTCCGGGCTTTGAGGGTGATTCGAGATTCAGGCCTTCTATTGTGTGAGGATACCCGGCACACCCGCAAACTTTTACAGGCTTATGGGATCTCGCGTTCGCTTGTAAGCTTGCACAAGTTCAACGAGCGAAGCCGGGAAGGAATGGTCATGAGTGCGTTGGCTGAGGGTCGGACCGTGGCGTTGGTCAGCGACGCGGGAAGCCCCGCGATCAGCGATCCGGGGAGCCGGTTGGTTGCTGCGGTCTGGGGGCATGGATATCGAGCGGAGTCGGTTCCGGGTCCCTGTTCCGTGGTCGCCGCCCTCACCGCTTCTGGGTTGCCGGCCGATTCATTTGTCTTTCTCGGGTTCGTGCCGGTCAAGCGTGGCCAGCGTTCTCGGTTTGTCGAGGCCATCGCTTCCGCCACCCGAACGGTTGTTTTTTTTGAGTCCCCTTACCGGGTGGAGAAGCTGCTTGAGGAGCTGTCAAACCGGATTGCCGATCGATCGCTGGTCATATGCCGGGAGCTGACCAAGCGTTATGAGCAAGTCGTTCGTGGTACGGTTGCCGAGGTTCGAAGCGTGCTGGGTGATCGAAAGCCGAGAGGCGAATACGTTTTTGTCGTTGAAGAGAGCCGTGGCAAGGTTGATTCCCTGTGAGAGAGAGTTGTCTTTCACTGTTTTTCCTCGACCTTGGGGGGGAGCACCGTTCAAATCTTGGGATTAGTTGATGAGTTGAATGGACATGACACAGAGCACAGGACACGGGGCGCAGGCCAAGCGCATCCTACAGGTCGACGAGTTGGTGGTGGAGATTTACGAAGACGAGGCCTCGATGGCGAGAGCGGCAGCGATTGCCGTGCAGGCATACCTGGCCGATCGACTTGCCAACCAGGAGAGGATCCGAGTGATCCTGGCGACCGGGAATTCGCAAATTCAGTTCCTCAAGAATCTGATCGAACTAGGCGGGCTTGACTGGTCCCGAATGGAGCTCTTCCACATGGATGAGTATCTTGGGTTGCCGGCGGATCATACGGCCTCCTTTCGGCGATACATGAAGGAACGGGTTGAGGGCATGGTTTCTCCCCATAGGTTCCATTATTTGAATGGCGATTGTCTTCTGCCTCTGGACGAATGTGCTCGATACAGCCAATTGCTCAAGTCGGCCCCGATCGACCTTTGCTGCCTGGGCATTGGTGAAAACGGTCATATTGCTTTCAACGATCCTCCCGTCGCGGATTTTGACGATCCTCACTGGGTCAAACTGGTTCAACTGGATGAGGCGTGTAAGCAGCAGCAGGTGGGAGAAGGCCATTTTCCTTCTCTGGAGGCAGTACCGGGATACGCCTTGACACTCACGATTCCCGCTCTCTGTAGTGCCCAAAAAATGGTTTGCTTGGCACCCGAAACGAGAAAGCAGACGGCCGTGACGAGGGCCCTCCAGCAACCGGTGTCGACCTCATGTCCGGCATCGTTTCTGAGACGCCAAGCTCAGGCGACATTATACTTGGATCAGGATTCCGGCAGGGATCTTTAGGGGGATGGTCATTCCGAAATTTGCTTGAGAAAGGGCTCCGGTTGCCGTATTAACAGGGGGCCTTGGGCGGCGGGATCGGGGATCAGATCCTGGGGAGATAAGCTCAAGGTGTTCCGAGAAATCACGGGTGTCTCGAAAGATTTGCCCTGCCGTGATCGTGTATCGAAACAAAGTCCTTGGACCGTAATTAAAGTTGAATGGAGCGGTAGCCTCCGGTAGGGCGGCCGACAGGCCTTGACTGGAAGTCGAATGTCGCCAGGTGAGCTCCCCC
>DEAY01000472.1 GCA_002348345.1 Verrucomicrobia bacterium UBA2970 | reverse complement strand
GGCAAGACGTTGGCACGGTAACCGGCTCCGTTCTCGATCAACTCATAGCGAATGATCGTGCGGCTCTTGAAGCGGCAGGTGAGGAGTTGACCGCGAAGGTCATCCGCCACATGGACCCCGGTTGCGAGATCGCCGCCGCATTGCTTTTCAGTGCTGATCAAAGGGGGAATGCGAGAGGCCTGGTTGCTGGCGCCGGAATGGGGTGAGAGGTAAAGGATTCGGGGATTGTTCACCATGAACGACTGGCCCCAACGATCGAAGACGTGTCCCCAGGGGTTTCCCCCGGTGCCGCGAACAAACAGCCGAAGTTCCTGCGTCCGGGGGTTGAATTGATACACTCCCCCATTGAAGTTCCGCACGACGCCATAGGGTGTTTCGACCTGGGTGTGCAGAAAGATGCCCTCCTGAAAATAGATCCATCCGCCGGGCCCGCGTCGCCAGGCACTGATCGAGTGATGGCTGTCCTCGATGCCAAACCCCGTGAGTACGACCTCCTTCACATCCGCGACGTCGTCTCCGTCGGTGTCCTTGAAAAAGAAGACGTCGGGCGACTGCCCGACATAGCAACCGCCGTTGGCGAGTTCCAGGCCGGTCGGGAGATAGAGGCCATCGGCGAACACGGTCGACTGGTCCGCTTGGCCATCATCATCGGTATCCTCAAGAATAATGATTTTGTCGTTGGCTTCCTCTCCCGGTTTGAGTTGTGGGTAGGCCCAGGAGCAGGCGACCCACAGGCGACCCTTGGAATCCCAAATCATGTGCACCGGATTGGCAAGCATGGGCTCGGCGGCGAACAAGTTGACCTGGTAATCGTCCATCAGCGAAAAGCTTGCCAAGGCCGAGGCAGGGTCGTGCTGATTCATCAGCCCAAGGTCCGCTCCGACAAGGTTCTTGGCCTTGATGCCTTCCGCGCCCCGTTGGGCGATGGCGGCGAGGGAAAGCGTGAAGAGGAAAAGGGCGGTAATGAACGTCTTCATGGGATAGGGGCAAGTCGCCATTCACGGGTCCCGAGCTTGATGCCTCGGCCGAGGGCCGCGTCCTTTTGTTGGGCCATTCGATTGAATTCCATGAGTTCGCCGGGGAGCGCCCGTCCGCTGGGAGACCGGCGGCGCTCACCGACGATGTGGACCTGGTTGAGTGCCTTCCAACTGTAAACAAAGTGGAGGTTTTTGTCATGAACGGCTTGGCGGAAGGTCTCCAGTGCTTGATGGGTGGGAGAGTTGAGGATGGGGATGCCTTCGGCCCATTGTGCCGCGCTGGCGATCGCGATGGGTTGCTCGTCGATGGTCAACTGGTAGTCGCCTGCCCCTAAATGAGTCACCTTCAATCGATCCTGGTTTCCTTCAACCCCTCGGTGGAGGTTGCCTGTCAACGGGGCACCGAGGCTGGGCCAGGTGAGCTCGGTGACCGTGAAGCGAAGGCCGCGCCCTTCGGTTTTCAGGTCGGAGACGGCGACGCCGTCGGCGAAGGCGATTGCGTTCGCGGCATCGACCGTCACCCTCCATGGAGACGGGCCGGGGAGCAGGGCATCGGCAAGTGTCCGGCTGAGCGCCCAATAGCCATAGTTGTTGAGGTGGATGCCGTTGCCTGTGAGGGGAGGGGCGGAGGCGTCCTCCATCAGTTCTGAAGTGATCTGATTCACGTCGATGTAAGGGAGTCCGGCGGCGAGGCTCACCTCGTTCACCGCACGGCTGTAGGCTGCCAATTCGCGGTTCCGGCGCTCCCAGTTCGGCGTCGTTTTACCATGGTTCTCGTAGGCGATCGGGGAGACAAGAATCAATCTCACTGCCGAGTGACCGTTGTATTTCTTGCCCCGGTGCAAGGTGACAAAGGCTTCAAGATCCGTTTTGAAACGGTCCAAGCCCGACTCCCCTTCAAAAGACTCTCCCATTCCGAAGCAAGCGATGATCACATCGGTTTGATGGGCCAGGAGCGTTGATTCCTCCGAGGGAAAATGAGTGGGGCGATCTCGGGCCCCCAGCATGTCGCCAGCCCAACCGAGATTGCGAATGGAGACGGGATGCTCGGTGGAACGGGAGAGAAGGAGAGATTCCAGGTAACCATGGATCCGAAGTTGATCGGCAAAGGTGTTGCCGATGATGGCAATGCGATCACCCGGTCGAAGGCGTGCTTCGGACTTCGCCGTCGATGCGAGGCAGAATGCGGTCGCGGCCAGCAGAACGGGGATGGTCTTCACTGCTTTCTCTTCTTCTTGTCCACGCGCTCGATTTGCCAGGTGTTGATCCTGGCTTCTTTGTCGGGCAGGGGATGCCCGGTCGACCAACAAATGGCATTGATCAAAATCCGGTTCACCGATTCTTCGGCAAAATCGCCGGGATGGCCGAGCGAGGTATAGAACGTCTTGCCGCCCCACTCGTTTTCCCAAGCCCAGGCTACCGGCGCCGTTTCGACCTCCTTGACCCGAAATTCGCCAAAATCTCGCCGGACGAATCGTTCCCGGCCTTTCCCCGTGCCCATGACCAAGGGGAGGCATCCGGGTTCCAAGCGGGCGAGATAAAGGGTGCCAGGAGAGGTCCATTCCCGTCGTGCAACGTGGGATAGAATCGGATGCTTGCGTTGATCGGGAACCACCTTGATTGCCGTCGATCCGGCCTGATGAACGATGTAGGGACTGCCCAGGGCCCGTCTGCCGAAACCGCTGTTCCAGGGGAACCGCTCATGAGTCTTCGGATATCGGAAGGAGTGATTTGCGGTGCGAAGGCCGATGACCGGTCTGCCGGACAGGAGATAGTCCTCGATTGGTTGCCACTCACAATCGGGTAACTGCAGGAATCGAGAAAAGAAGATTGCGACATCCGCCTCCTTCAAAAGGTCAAGGGAGGGCAGGACTTTTTCCGTCTTCTTTTCCGGATTGCCCTGGCCGGTCACCAAGGTGGTTCGGAATCCGAACCGTTCTAGTTCCCTTGCGAATACCGGCATCGTTCGTTCCGGGGAGTAGTGCAATGTCCCGATGACAAACACGGCATGGGGTTTGGTAGCCGCATTGCTTCGATGATCGATCGTTGCCAACAGGGCGAAGACGAGGAGGGTTCTCAAAGTTGGCATCATCGTGTGTTCACTTCAAAAGCATAGGGAATCGTGGCCGAAACTCAATCGTAGACCGAGAGGATCGAACGGTTTCCTCTCGGGCCTCTGGCAGGGGTGGTTGGATCCCAGGCGTATTTGTCAGAAGGTTACCGTGTGCGGCCAGCCGGGCACCTCCATTCGAATCGGTTTTCGTTCCTCGTTCATCGGGTGAAATTGCAGTTCGACCTGACGCCGGTGGCTATCGAGGAGCACGATCCCGTATCCATTCAATCCTGAGGTGACCGCCGAGAATCCGGCCATTGAGAATGTTAGGTTTTG
>DEAY01000157.1:434-2515 GCA_002348345.1 Verrucomicrobia bacterium UBA2970 | reverse complement strand
TCAATGCGATTGACTCTTTTCCGGGACTAAAACATTACTAGGTCATGTGGCGTTTTTTGTGTCTTTTGGCTCTCTGGGGATCCAATGATCTGCTCGCCCAGTCCGGGAAGCTTCCCGAGAAACCATCCTTCCACCTCTACCTTTTGGTGGGACAGTCGAACATGGCCGGGCGCGGCAACGGGGATGAGTTGTCGGGGATCCCTCATCCAAGAGTGATGGTTTTGACCAAGGATCGAGAATGGCATCCGGCGACCGATCCCCTTCATTTTGACAAGCCCAAGGTGGTGGGTGTCGGCCCGGGACGGGCGTTTGGCAAGGCCGTTGCCGAGGATCATCCCCAGGTGGTCGTCGGGCTCATCCCCTGTGCCGTGGGAGGGTCCCCGATCTCGAGTTGGCAACCCGGCGTGTTCTATCCTCCGACGAAAAGTCATCCCTGGGACGACGCGATTGCCCGTGCGCGTGAGGCAATGAAGCGAGGGACGCTCAAAGGGATCCTATGGCACCAGGGGGAATCGGATTCGAAAGTTGGCTTGGCTGAGCCATACGAAGACGCGCTTCATGACCTGATTCAACGATTTCGAACGGCGCTCAAAGCCGAGGGGGTGCCGTTTATCGCCGGTCAGATGGGCATCTTTCGGGAACGGCCATGGAGTGCCGAGAAACGCCGGGTGGATCAGGCGCACCGAGACCTGCCCTCGACCGTGGCACGAACAGGGTTTGTCAGCGCCGAAGGGCTGACTCACAAGGGAGATGAAGTTCACTTCGATACGGCTTCGGCGCGGGAGTTGGGACGGCGTTTTTATCGGGTCTGGAAGGAATTGGATGAGAGACCGTGAATCAATGGGAGTGGCTTGGAAGAGTGAGATGAATCGTTTGCGACGGTTGAGGGGATCGATTGGCGGTGACGGAAGAGCTGGTTGGCTTCAATGGGGGACCTTGTGGAATGGAATTGCGCCCGATTCGACCCTCCTCTTCACTGGAGTGAGAACGAAAACATCGAGTGGAAGGTTTCGGTTCCCGGAGTGGGTTGGGCAACGCCCATGACGGCTCGCGGCTGAAGTCATCCGCAATCGGGTGGATTCCGCCGCCAATCAAGCTAGTTGACGTAAACCTTTTTTCGGCTCTTTCCCTGGGCCTTGACCTTTTCGCGGATCGCCTTCTTGACCTCGTTGAGGCGTTCCGGCCAGACGAAGGCGGGGGATTGAGAGGGATCGTAACCCTTGAGATGATCACGGAGGCGGGTGGTGGGCTTGGTGTAGACCAGCTCGGTGTCACCGAACACCTCTTCGCAGATGGACGCGAGTCCGGGATCGTAGGCCTTGAGTTCCTTCCGGGTGTCGACGTGGTTATGGTCGTGATCGGGAGGGCGGTTGTTGTCAAACCATGATTGCACCCCCTCGGCAAAGTATTCCGCGTGATTGACCGAAGCATACTTGCCGGCCCACAGGCCTGCGGCCATGGCGTTGTCGTAGAGGGCTTCGAGCCGTTGGTCAAAGGTGGGGTCGACGTTGACCATGCCGCGGAGGTGGATGTTGTGGGCGAATTCATGGATCAAGATGTTCTCGGTGGCGTAGGGGTCTCCCTCAAACGCCAGCACATTTTCCTCGGCACAGGAACAGACCGGCTCGGTTTTTGATCCTCCCAAGCCCCGGGCCCGGGCGTCCCAGTAGTCCTTGGGTTGAAGGTGCCTGTATTCGGGGATGTCGGTGGTAAACTCATTGTGTCCGATCACGATCATGCGGGAGCCGCTCTTGATCATGGCCCGTCGAACGTCGGGCCGTTTGGCGAGCATCATGTCGACCAAGTAGGCCGCCTCTCTCAAGGCGTAGTCGTTGACTCGGGCAGAGCTGACGATCGGATATCCATTGGCACTCAAATACTTCTGGTAAAAGCCGGGGAGATTGAGTTCCGCGGGCGGGGGCGTGATGATCCAACGCGGGTCGGGTTCGGCGGTTTTCGTTCCCAGGGTGAAGCAAACGGTCAGCGCCGCCAGGAGGGTCCTGCGAGTCATGGCGATAGGGTAGCCTGATCGAGTGCTTTCTTTCAAGGACTGGGCGCGGGGGGAACCTAGATGATTTCTT
>DEAY01000157.1:0-151 GCA_002348345.1 Verrucomicrobia bacterium UBA2970 | reverse complement strand
TTTCAAGGGCTGGGCGCGGGGGTAACCTAGATGATTTCTTCGAGCGGTCGACCGCCTTCCTGAACGATGGGGATGGGACGACCTTGGTGGTCCATGTAATGGCCATCCAGGGGGATTCCGAGGTGATGGTAGATCGTGGCGGCAATGTCTC
>DEAY01000169.1:24125-24624 GCA_002348345.1 Verrucomicrobia bacterium UBA2970 | reverse complement strand
GGGACCCGGGCTGGCCTCGTCCCCCAATCGGCCTCTCCCTCCGAACGCTTGATGATCGCAACCGCTGCGGCCATTCTTGGAGTCGTTGACTGCAGCGGCTTTCCTCGGTCAGCATTTAAGGAATGAAACGCCTCACCCACTCGGCCCTCAGCACACTCTGTATCGCCTTTTTCCTCAACCCCTCTCTGGGCCTACTCGGACAAACGGGTGGCACCCAACCCCTTCGGGTTTTCATCTTCGCGGGCCAGTCCAATATGGTCGGATCCGATTCCCAGGTGTCAGCGATTTCTGAGTTTCCTCCCTTTGTAGGCGTGGAGACCCCCCGTCCCGATGTTCGCTTTGCCTATTGCCTGGGCCGGGAAAACAAAACCCGATCCGACGGATGGGAGGCACTCGCCCCCGTCAACGGCCTGGTGGGCCCGGAACTAACCTTCGCGCGGGAAGTGACCCAAGTTCTCCAGGCACCGATCGCCGTCATCAAGTGCGCCGCCGGCGGCAC
>DEAY01000169.1:23646-23817 GCA_002348345.1 Verrucomicrobia bacterium UBA2970 | reverse complement strand
CATCAAGTGCGCCGCCGGCGGCACTCACCTCGGAGGCGATTGGAATCCCAGAAACCCTTCTCGATTCAAGATGTATCCGCTCACCCTCGACCTGATCCGGGCCCGCTTGGCGGAACTGGAGGCCGAAGGAATCGACTACCGCCTTGAAGGCTTCATCTGGCACCAGGGCGA
>DEAY01000169.1:21521-23311 GCA_002348345.1 Verrucomicrobia bacterium UBA2970 | reverse complement strand
AACGACATGTTTGAGGAAGGCTACCTGCAGGACTACGGCACGAATCTGAAGCAGTTCATCGCGGCTTGGAGAAAAGACCTCAATACGCCCAAGCTTCCATTCTACATCGGGGAACTCTGCACCAAAACGATATGGGGAATGGATCTCCGGCTTCGAATGAATGCCATTCGCCAGGGCCAGGAAGCGGTCACGGAAACCGACCCCCTGGCCACTTATGTTCCCACCTCCCATATCGGCGTCGAAATTGGTGAACCGGTCGGACTCCACTACCATTATGGAACCCTCGGCCAACTCGAGCACGGCGTGAACTACGCACAGGCCTACCTGAAGGCCCATGGCGTCGTCCCGGCCCCGTCCCGCGCCCTCCAACCCTGGCCTCACGTCTCATCGAGCCGTGTCCGTTTGTTCATTCTGGCAGGGCATCGCAATATGCAGGGAGAACACGCCTTTGTTCAGCAGGTGGATGCCTCCCAACGCGATCTTCTCCAGCCAAAGCAGGATGTCCCCTACCGCTATTCGATCGGAGGTGGCTACAATGTCTCGAAGGGGTGGGAGGCGATGCGACCCGCCGGCTTCTATCAAACCTTTGGTCCGGAACTGAGTTTTGCTCAGCACCTGGCAAGCCATCTCAAATCCCCGATCGCCATCGCCAAGTACACCCACGGGGGATCCCAACTCAACGACTGGACACCCGAGGGCACTCCGGCAACCAAGAGACACCTTTACCCTGACTTCATCCGGTTCATTCAGGAATCAATCACCGACTTGATCCGTCGAGGGCACTCCGTTGAGCTGGTCGGCGTTTTTTACCATCTGGGCGAAAACGAAATGTCAATGCCACCCTATCGCCGGCAGGTTTCCTCCTGGCTGCAATCGTTGATTCGACAAACCCGGATCGATCTCAACCTCCCCGATCTCCATTGGTACGTTTCGCAGCAAAGGCCGACCGACCATCAGAGCGTCAATTCGATCGACGTGACCGCGGCATTGAGGCGGCAGGCAGAGACGGATCCGCACCTCACGCGGATCGACGCATTCCACCTGAATCAACCCGGTAAGAAACTGGTCTTCAACACCCAAGGAGTCATCGCCCTGGGCTATCTTCTGGCGGAATCGTACCTCCAAGCACGCCCCTGATGGACGCTCGTCCGGCTGGCCTTAGTTCTCCACGGGGGAGGGGGCATCCCGCCACTCCTCGGTGACAGCCCAGAGATTCTCCGGGCTCAGGGATTTTCCATATTTGAGCAACCGAACACTCCCATCGGCAAAGGCGAAGTTGGACCCGCCGTTCCGCGAGTTACGACCGGAGGCATTGTGCTTGTTCTGATCAATCGCTTCGACATCATTGCCTTCCCCTTGGTAGAAATCCATGTGGACATCCTGCCGTTCCCGTTTCTTCTCTCCGAACATGATCGTGTCTGAGGGCCATCGAACATACGACATTTTCATGTCCCTCGAACCCTGCCACTCCCTGAATTCTTCAAAGGCCTCCTTCGAGAGGGTGAGGGCGAAATAGTCGTTGAATCCATTGATGATGTAGCTCCTACGAGGTTCCTCCTTCTTGAATTGATCGGAAGGGCAAACGACAATGTCCCGATTGTTGTGATAGGGTTCTAGGGCTTGGATCCAATTAAACCCTCCCGAGATTCGAGGCGGCAGGCGATCATCGAAATCATCGACATACATCTGCAATGCCATCCCGATTTGGCGCAGATTGCTGGTACACTTGATCTGCTTCGCCTTCGCTTTTGCCTTCGACAAGGCGGGTAGGAGCATCCCTGCCAGAATCG
>DEAY01000169.1:17659-21181 GCA_002348345.1 Verrucomicrobia bacterium UBA2970 | reverse complement strand
GATGATCGCGATCACCACCAACAATTCAATGAGCGTGAACCCTCTCCTGAGCGCCTTTGGCAACGAAGTCTTCATGGGAACAACTGGAAACAGATCCCCGACCTTAGGGTCCCCCTAGCCAGAACAAAAGCCCCTTTTACCCTCTCAGTGGGGATGGCGTTCCAGCAATTGCTCGGGCTGGTAGAACCCCTTTTGACCAGTCGTTGCTTGCCGGACCGATCGGACTCGCTCGGGCGAGATCGGACTCGCACCGTTCCCGAACGAACGCCGGATGTAGGTCAGCACGCCTGCAATCTCGTGATCACTCAATCCCTTGAACGCCGTCATTGGAACCAATCCGGCATATCGCTTCTCTTTCACCGTGATGGGGCCCAGGAGCCCGTGCAAGGTCAACTTGATCAACCGCTCCTCGCTTCCGTTGACCCATTGTGTTCCCGCCAGGGGGGGGAACTGCGCGGCAGGAAGTCCCCGCCCGTTTTCCTGGTGGCACGTGGCGCAATGCCCCTCGCGACGATAGACTTCCGCCCCGAGGATGAACCACTCGCGTTCTTCCCCCCGCAACCCGCTATCGGGCTCGACAGCTTGGGCGCTGAATGCGGATTGAATCTCCTTGCCCCGCAGCGACGCGACGCTCGTCTCCAAAACGGGTTGAATCCACTCATCAACTGCTTCCTCCGCCGCGGATTCTATCAAGGGCAACGCCTCATTGGCGGGAAGCCAGGACGCCGCAGCGATCGCCTCCAAACGGACCCGGCCGTGCCCGTCCCGCGTGGCGACCCGGAGCAGATCCTGCCCGTCCTTGATTTGATGCATGGCATAACGAAGCACCTTGACAGCCGCCGCACGCACTCGAAAATCCTCCGCCCCCAGGAGACGCCGCAATATGGTGGGATCCACCGCGTTCAACCCCCAAGTCACCCAAAGCCCTTCGAGGAGATGATGCTCGTAACGCGGGGCCCCCGGATCCAATGAGTCGACCCAGGCTCCGAGATGGGACAAAACGGCCTCACGGGGACGCCCCCGAAGTTCCCGACGAGTTCGGTAACGCGATCGATCCTCGGGAAGTTTCAGATTCTCCAGCAACCGTGAAAGGGACGCCCCTTCAATGCTCGCAGGCTCAATCAAGGGGCGGGCCGGATAGGTGATCCGATAGACTCGCCCGTGGACATGATCCCTCAGGGGATCACGGGCACTGTGTTGCATATGCCCCACCAGCACATTGTGCCAATCCAGCAAGTAGAGGGATCCATCGGGGGCAAACTCGAGATCGACGGGTCTGAAGTTTCCGTCCGAACACGTCAGGAGATCCTGTCGATGGCGACTTTGATACCCCGTTCCCTGATCGACCAGGGTATGCTGCTTCGTCCCCAAGAACCCGATGGTATTGTGCAACAGGACGTCCCCTTGAACGTCGTCCGGAAAATGCCGGCTCGACACAAATTCCAGACCCGATGTCGGTCGAACTCGCTGCGACTCCTCGATCAATGAAGGGGGATTGGGCGCGAATTCGCCATAGGGGACGCGCATCGATCCCTGCGTCATCCAACGCATGTTCGGATCCGACGTATCAATAAAGAACGGCTGCCCCCACTCATCAAAAGCCGTCCCCCAGGGATTGGGAATCGAGAGCCGGGCGGTGCGCTCCAAGTGGGCTCGCTGCGGACTGTAGCGAAAGAATCCGCCATTCGAGCTCCGAATTGGACCATAGGGGGTTTCGACGTTGCTGTGCAGAAAGGTGCCCTCCCCCATGAAAATGGCCCCCGAGGGGTCGGCGCAGAAGGCGCTGATGACGTGATGCGTATCGTGGTCATCAAACCCACTAAGCACCACTTCCTTTCGGTCGACACGGTCATCCCCATCCAGGTCACGAAACAACATCAGGTGAGTTCCCTGAGCGACATAGACCCCCTCGGGGGCCAGTTCAAACCCCGTGGGAAGATGAAGCCGATCCGCAAAGACGGTTTCCCGGTCGGCTTTCCCATCGTGATCGGTATCTTCCAGAATGATGAGTTTGTCATCGGGTTTCGGATCTCCCGGTTGGTAGTGAGGATAGCTCGGCATCGTCGCGATCCAGAGCCGCCCTCGATTGTCGAATGCCATCTGAACCGGGTTGGCCAGGTGGGGAAACTCCTGTTCCGAGGCGAACAACTCGATTTGATAGCCCGGAGCGAGCGTCATCGAAGCCACGGCCTCCTCTCCATAACGATATCTCACCGAACCCGTCCTCCGCCCCCCGGGACGATAATTGGTCTCGATCCTAGGGAGCGGATGGGTGGCCGCATCAGCGGCCGCAAGATCGAACTCCTTCCCCGCCAAAACCGCCCAAATCGATTGATCGCGCTTCTCGGTCATCTCGGCGAGCTTCTTGAGCTCGTGAGGATAGTTATCCGGCCCAAATGGCTTGTGACGTCGACCAAACACATGCACCCCGTTGGGGATCTTGTAGAGTTTCTCCCACATCCAATTCTTTTCCCGCACCGCGGCAAGCACCTCATCCCGAACCGACCGGGTCTCAGGAGGGGGCGCGCCAAAGAGGTTCTGTGCCAGGAATCGTGACAGCAGCCGATCCCCTTCTTCCGTGAGCCTCAGGCCATCACGGGTCAGGGGAGTCTGACTCCCATCATACCAACCCCGGGAGGGGGTAAACACATTGACAAAACGAAGGTTCAGGTCTCGTGCCACGTCTTCCATGGCCGCCGTGTAAAGGGCGAGATTCGCATTCAACACGGTCCCCTCCGGAGCCCCCGAAGACTCCGAACGATCCTCGTATGCAATCGGTGAGATCAAGATGACCTCCGGCGAAGACCTCCCATTGTAATGCTCGGAACGGAGATGGCAGATATATCGGCGCAACTCTTCCTTGTAGGCCTCGAGCCGCTGCGATCCCCCAAAGGATTCATTGAACCCAAAAAAGGCAATGATCACATCGGCCTTCACTCGCCGCAACCACTCATCGGGTGATTCAAAGAAACCCGATCCCGAATGACCGGAACCCCAGCGGTCCTTCGCTTTGGACCGCGGTGGATAAAATGTTTCGGCCCCGGGAAAAGCCCAGGGAGAGGGCCGGCCAGAATGGGGGCGAAATCCGACCGTATTGCCTTCGTCACAGAGATTGCGGATGACAAGCTGGTGGCCGGGAAATCGGAGCTGTGTTTCCGTCTCAAAGAGACCGAACGCCATCATCCGAGCTCCCAACCCATTGCCCACCATGGCAACACGCGCTCCCTCCGGCAAGGCCAAGGGAGCCCCTTCGGAACTCATTACCCCAAGGCCGACCAATGCCAAAACCTTGACTCCCAACGCGGCGGCAAGCCGACCAAAGCGATACCGTAACTTAATCATCTGTTTCTAGGATCAAGAGGACCGACACTTCGCAATCTCGAACCCTCCCCCAACGAAATGTCCTCGCTGACGAACCGGTTAACCAGGTCGAATGGGTCTCATCCCCACCCTCGAGTCCAGACCGTTTCTCCGGGGCAGTGTAACCGGGTTGGCGTCGGAAAATGAACCAAAAACTCGCTC
>DEAY01000169.1:0-17261 GCA_002348345.1 Verrucomicrobia bacterium UBA2970 | reverse complement strand
CCCCACCATCGGCGAGACAATCTGGGTCTTGACGCCCGCGCCAAGCCTGGTAGGCATCTGGTTTAAGAATCATCAACCGGTGAATGATCGATTCAATACGAAAGACGTCTCATGATCTTCTCTACGGAAGCCTCCGGCACCCCCTGCGCTAGCCGACCCAGCGTCCCGGACCGACTCAGAACCTTGGTCCTTGGCGCCATGGGGGGGTTGACCCTGGCGGCGTGCCCCCTTTCCCTTGCCGAAGACCCTCGAAGAAACGCGACGGTGAAGGCGGTCGAAAAGGTCCTCCCCACGATTGTCAACATTCAAACGGAGATCCTCGTAGAGAGAGGGGGTTACTACAACGACCTTCTCTGGGATTTCTTTGGACCCTACTATCGGAAACGGCCCACGCGATCGGCCTACAGTCTGGGTTCAGGGGTGATGATCGACGACGACGGCTACGTCCTGACCAACGCCCATGTCATCCGTCAAGCGGACCGAATTGAGGTGGTCCTCCACGACGGCCGCGTTTTTGAGGCGCAAGCCTTCGCCGGGGACAATGACTCCGATGTCGCCTTGTTGAAAATCCTCAGTGACAAACCCGAGAAATTCACGGCGGTTCAATTCGCCAAACCCGATGATCTCCTCTTGGGAGAAACGGTCATCGCCCTCGGCAATCCGTTCGGACTCGGAAGCTCGATCAGCAAGGGAATTCTGAGTTCCAAGAATCGCCGCCCCGAAGTGGACGGAATGCCCCTGGAAATCGCCGACTGGCTCCAAACGGACGCCGCGATCAATCCCGGCAACAGCGGCGGCCCCCTGATCAACATCCAAGGTGAGATGATCGGGCTCAACGTGGCCGTCTTCAAGGACGCTCAAGGGATTGGGTTCGCCATCCCGATGAAACGCGTCACGAGCGCACTGGGTGAGATCTTCATGCCCGAATTCCTGAGCGGGCTATGGTTCGGAGCACAAATCGACGCCGGCCAATCTCCGCTTAGAGTGGCGGCCGTTCAGCCGGGCGCCCCCGCCGATCAAGCGGGCCTCAAAGCAGGCGATCAAATCCTCTCTGTCAATGACTACCCTCCCGGCAACATCATCGACTACTTCACCGAGCTCACGCGCAATCGGGGAAGGGGGCCGGTGACGATCTCGGTCCTTCGAGGCGGCGACCCTCTAACACTCACGGCCAAACTGGAACCCGAGGAGAATCACTACAACGCCGACCTTATTCGCCGGCGCACCGGAATCACGCTGCAGCCCCTCACCCAGGATCTTCGAAGGTATTTCGGCCTTCGCGGCGTGACCGGCTTTATCGTCGCCAGCGTGGAACCACAAAGCCCCGCGAGCCGGACCCGGATCCAGGAACAATTCGTCATCACCGCGATCAATGGCAGACAAATCCAGTCGATCACCGATGCCGCCAAGTTGGTCGATTCCGTTCCTCCAGGGGGCGAATTGATCCTCCAGGCCCTTTTCCAGCGCCAACTCGGAACGCTCATCAGTCGACGCACCATTGAGATTTCATTGACTCTTGATTGAAGCTTTTTCTTGGCCCCGCTCGATCCGACACGCAGAATTTTTTAAGGTCAGTTGATGAGCGATGCTCCCGTCATTGAAGTTGTGAACCTGAGTAAGCACTATTCGGGGCATACGGCCGTTGACCAGGTGAGTTTTCGCATCCATCGGGGGGAAATCGTCGGATTCCTTGGACCCAACGGGGCGGGTAAGAGCACAACCATGCGGATCCTCGCCACCTTCCAGCCGGCAACGCAGGGCACGGTGCGGATTGCAGGGCACGATGTCTTTCACCAGACCCGTGCGGCGCAGCGGGCCATCGGATACATGCCAGAACATAATCCGCTCCCCCTTGAAATGAGGGTCTGGGAGTATCTCCGATTCCGTGCCCAACTTCGGGGTCTCCGCGATCCCAAACGGCTTGACCAGGTCATCGAGCAATGCGACCTGCGGGGGGTCGAACGAAGGATCATCGGCCAATTATCCAAGGGATTCCGCCAGCGCATCGGCTTGGCCGATGCTCTCATGCACCGGCCCGACCTCGTCCTCCTTGACGAACCCACCGCCGGGCTGGACCCCAACCAAATCCGCTCCGTCAGGGAACTGATCCGGTCCCTGGCTCCGGAAATGACGGTTTTGCTGTCCAGCCATATCCTTCCCGAGGTCGCCCTCACCTGTGATCGGGTCATCATTCTGCACCAAGGCGTCATCTTGGCCGACGAATCAACAGGCGCCCTTCAGCAGCGCTTTCGGGAGTTTTCCCGGGTCATTGCCGAAATCAAGGCCCATCCAGAGGCAACCACCACCGCGCTCCGTCAACTCAGGGGGGTTCACGAGGTTCAAACGGAGCCCCTTGACGGCGGCTATCACCGGTTCCACGTCCGCGCCAAGACCAGCGAGGATCTTCGACCAAAGATTTTCGCCTTGGTGCAGCAGCAGGGTGGTCTGCTTCGAGAACTCCGCCAACGGGAATCGACTCTCGAAGAAGTTTTCACCCAACTCACCCGGACCTCAAAGGTGGCATGAATCAATTGCTTGTCCTGATTCGTCGCGAACTGTCGGGCTTTTTTCAGCATCTGACCGGATATGTGATCATTGCGGTGGTGATGCTGGTCATCGGGCTCAGCTTCGTGACCGTCATTCTGGCCATCAACGGCGAGGCGGTGGATATCCCAATCACCGAAGCCATCTACAGCACTCCCTTTTTCTGGCTCATCGTTTTACTCGCAGCCCCCGCCGTGACCATGCGCTCGTATGCTCACGAAAAGGCCAGCGGCACCTTCGAGACGCTGATGACGACGCCTGTGTCCTCCTGGGAAGTTGTGCTGGCCAAGTTTCTCGGATCCTGGATCTTCTTTATGACAATCTGGCTTCCCTTCATCGGCTACCTCTACGCGTTGCGCCCCTACTTTGACGACCCAACGCTCCTCGATGGGCGCGTGGTGGCTTCGAGTCTGCTGGGGGTCGGCCTCCTCGGGGCCCTTTACACCGCCATTGGATGCCTCGCCTCATCGCTGACCCGCAGTCAAATGCTCGCCGCCATGTTGAGTTTCTCGATCGGGATGTGTTTTTTTCTGCAAAGCTTTGTGGCACTCCAACTACCGGAAGGAAGCGGGGTCTGGAATGCCGTGTTCACCCACACCTCATTATTCCTCCATCTCGAGGATTTCGTTCGTGGAATCGTGGACTCGCGCCATGTCTTTTTCTACCTCAGCACCACTCTATTTTTTCTCTACCTCAATTGGCAAGCGGTCGAAGGCCGCCGATGGCTCTGAACGGTGACTTCCTCCCCTCCCAGTTTCATCCGATTCCGGCGTCCGCTCACGCTGGTTCACATCACCGCCTCGATCGCCCTCGCCCTCGCCCTTCTTGTGGCGCTCAACTACCTAGCAACCCGGCACCCCGTTCGATATAAATGGCTCAAACACGACCGCTTTGAATTGTCTGAACTGAGCATCGGCATTCTCAATTCGCTGACCAACGAAGTGCGCGTCACGGTCTACTCCAACCCTGAGGAATCCACCGCCTTGCATGGTTCCATCAATGGGCTCCTGGCGGAATATGCCTTTCAATCGCCCCTAATCCGCATCCAAAGAATTGATTACCTCCGTGACCGACAAGCCGCACAGGAGATCGCACAAACCTATCAACTCACCGGCGATTCCCCCTCAGATCTGGTCATTTTCGCTTCAGGAGATCGTCACCGCATCGTGAGCCACCAGGAGCTCAGTGATTACCAGACCGCGGCCTCGGCAGAGGCCATTCTCCAGGGACAGAGGGAAATCAAGCGGGTTGGATTCAAAGGGGAGTTGTTGTTTACCTCGGCTCTTCTAAGCGTCACCAGTGGTGAGCCCATCCCGATCGCCTACCTCAACGGACACGGAGAACATGATTTGGAGAGTGATGGATTGGAAGGTTACGCCGCCTTCCGCCAGGCCATGAAGGAGAAGAACTTTGAATTAATCCCCCATCATCTCATCGAAGACGGACCGCTGCCGCCCCACATCGCGATGTTGATGATCGCCGGACCCCGGCATCCGTTCACAAACGAGGAACTGGCTGAGGTGGAACGCTTTCTGGAAAGGGGGGGCAGGCTCTTTCTCCTCTTCAATGTCAACGGCCTGCAACAGCCGACTGGGTTGGAACGACTGGTGAGGCAATGGGGCATCCAGGTCGGGATGAACGTGGTGGACGATATCCATAAACTCATGGGAACCGAACTCGCCGTCGCGAACTACGAAGATCACCCCGCCACCACCCCGCTCGTCAACGCAGAAGCCGCTCTCCTGCTCTTCCTCCCCCGATCGATCGAGCCGCTTCCGCGCCGGGCCATCGTCCGCCCCGGAGAACTCACGGTCCAGGGCCTCGCCTATACCTCGACCAACGGTTTGACCCAGTCCGATTTTCAGGGAGGGCAAGCTCGGTTCAGTCACTACCGGGACCGACGGGGTGCAATCCCCGTCATCGCCGCCGCCCAAGCCGAAAGCAATCCCAGCGCAACCCCTTCTTTATCCGGGCAGGCCAGACTCCTGGTGGGAGGAGACTCATTTTTCCTGACCAACCGCCGTCTCCGACACTACGGCAACCGGGAATTCGCTTCCCTCGCTGCGGCTTGGTTGCTGGATCAGGATCAATTACTCCAGAGCATTGGTCCGCAACCTCTCTACGAGTTCAAGCTTCACCTTCCCGACCGCGATTTCCGGCGAATCCAGATTCTCATGCTGGCGGTGTTTCCCGGAGCCGTTTTTCTGTGGGGCATGGTCGTTTGGTGGCGGCGGAGAATATGATGTATACTAACAGACTGGTCCTCCACCCGCGGTTCCCCAGATCGCAGTGATGAAACAACAAGTGAGGTCATGACGCTTCGACACAATCTCGTGCTCTTGCTGATCACGGCGGCTGTCTGCGCCTACATCGGACTGCTTGAGCGACCCTTTCAGGCTGACGAACCAGCCGCCACCGATCGTCGCTTGTTCGCCGGTCTGCCGGTCGCGGCCGTGAACGCCGTCGAACTCAGGCGAGGGGATCAATCGATTCGAATCAGCCGTCAAGACCAAGGCTGGAGAATCGAGCACCCCATCGCCTATCCTGCCTCTCCAACTCGCGTCGAAGCCTTTCTCAAGGATCTGGCCGAGCTCTCCTACCAAACCCAACTTCACCCCAATTCCAGATCACCTCAAGCCGAGGATCCCTACGGACTGGACAATCCCCTGGGAGAAATCAAGGTTGAAAGCCAGGACCACACCCACTGGGTTCAGCTCGGCAAAACCGCTCCCGGGAAAATGACCTTCGCTCAGGCCTCGAACCATGAGGGCATCCTCGCCATCAGCAAGGAGGTGCTTGATGCCTCGGATCTGGTCATCGACTCGTGGCGGGACCGCCGGGTCTTTCCCTACCCGACCCACTCCATTCGCCAAGTTCACGTTTCGGGAACCGACAGCCAAATCGAACTCCAAAAGAGAGAGGCTGATCAATCCTGGGAAATGACACCTCCACGATCCAAGGCCCGCCTCGATCATCCATTCATCACCTTTTTCCTCCAACAGCTCAGCACCCTTCAGATTGAATCCTTCGTCGACCCACATGATGCTCCCCCGGTCATCTCGATTCACCTGGGCCTCGAGTCGAATCAGAGCTTCACCTTGCATCTCCAGAACGTCGACCCAGCCGACCCTAATCATTGTTTCGGCTGGATCGAGCAGCCCAAGACCGGCCTGCGTCTCCCGAAGTCTTTTGCCGATTCGCTTCTCAATCCGGAAACGGCGTTTCGAGATCCATACCTTCTCACCCCGGGCCTCCCGTTCGACACCATCGAGTTTGCCGGCGACGAACGCTTCACTCTCGCGAAGGATCAGCAGCAAGGACATTGGTGGCTCCTCGAACCCACTCGACAACGAGCCGATGATCAATTGGTTTTGCAGCTTCAAAAGCATCTCGCAGAACTTCGAATCACCGACTTCGTGGCCGATGCCTTCGAGACAGGGGCCGAACTCAACCAAGCCGAGTTCGGGATCGATTTTCCTTTCCGAACCCTTTCCCTTTCCCGATCCCAATCGCTGCCTCCCGAGCAAGCCGTCGCATCCAAGTTGACCCTTCGGTTCGGATTCAAAGTCCAGAATCACTTTCTGACCCACCGAAGCGATGAGCCCTCCATCTACGCCATTCCCTTCGGAACGGTCCAACAAATTCCCGGTCACGCCTATCAATATCGCACTCGCCGACTCTGGGCCCTCGACCCGAAGACGATCCATCGGATGGCCGTCGAAACCGCCGAGTCCCCCGAAATCGCATGGAACCGACGGGAGCAACAGTGGCACCGAGACCGTGAACCGCTCTCTGCGGTCGAGTCCGCTGCGTGCGATCGACTGGTCGCCGCCGTGGTTCAAAGCGAAGCAATCGCCTGGACTGACCGCGGCGATGATGTTGGCCCTCGCTACGGAATCGGCACCAAGGGCATCCTCACCCTTCAATCAGGATCCGGAACCTCGTCCCAAGAAATCAAACTCCAGTTCGGATCACTGAGCCCTCGCGGAAACCGATACGCAGCGACCGACCTGGACGGCCTCCAAACGGTGTTTGAATTTCCAGGACGGCTCTTCGTCGAACTCAATCGGATGCTCAACCTCTTCTCCAAGGATCCATTGGATGAGTAACGCCCCGAAAAAGAGTCCGGCTCGCCGCCGAAGGAGCTTGCGCTGGCTGGTCCGCCTGATGACGGCCGTCTTGCTCCTGAGCCTTGGAGCGCTCGTCTACCTCAACCAGGTGGGACTTCCGGATTTCGCCAAATCGCTCCTTCAGGGCGAACTGGCCGCCAACGGCCTCAATCTTGAATTCGACCGCCTTCGCTGGCGGCTGGAGAGGGGGCTCGTGGCCGAAGGCGTCAGGCTGGAGGGAACCACCACGGCCCTCCAACCCGCCCTCCAAGCCGAAGAGCTCAAGATCCGCTTGGACCGCCAATCCCTCTTCACCGGCAACCCCAAGGTTCAGTCGGTCCTCCTCCGTAATGCGCAGTTGGCGCTCCCCCTTGACAAGGGAGACTCAGCATCCTCATCGAGATTTCAATTGCAGGATGTTGAGAGCAAGATCTCATTCCCATCGCCCAACCAATGGCTCCTGGAGCATTTTCAGGCGAACTGCCTGGGAATCCAACTGGAGATGCAGGGAGAGATCACCAATGCCTTCGCACTGAAGAGCTGGCGCTTGAAGACGAGGCCGCAAGATCAACCGCCCGCCTGGCCCGAGCTCCTGCGGCAGATCCAAACCATCCGGAATCAACTCTCGATCACCGGAGACCCGAAGATTCAGGTCCAACTCTATGCCGACGCCGCCGCACCGGAGCGGAGCACCTCAACCCTCTCCCTCCAGTGCGAAGCCATTGATTCGCCCTGGGGCCAACTCAATCATTTGGCCCTGCAATCGACCACCCAAGGCACTCCCCTCAAGGAGGAAGCGATTGCCTCCAGTTGGTCTTTGACCATTGGAAGGCTCCGCAACCAGACTACCGATCTCCAGAATATCCACCTCTCCGCCCATCTCACACACGAGCTCGCCACGGGAGAACTGAGCGCGGCCAATTGGACCCTAAACACCGGTAGGGCCAAAGCCAAAGGGATCGCCTCGGAATCGGTCCAAATCCTCGGCCACACTTCGAAGGAAGCCAGCAAGGATCACCAACTTGAAAGCACCATCCAAATGGTCGTTGCGACATCGACCTTCCAAGGGAGTCGGATCAATAAACTTCAACTCTCGGGAGGCGTTATCCACGATGGCACCGACTGGCGGACCGCCGAGTGGGACGTGGCGGCCAAACTCGAAGGGATGACCACTCCTTGGGGATCCGCCCGCAGGGCTGCCGTCGAAGCCACGTTTAACCCCTTGGTGCAAAGCCCGACCTTAAAGCCGGAGGACCTGGGCCCCTGGGCTCGGTTCCAGGATTGGACCGGTGAGATGACTCTCTCGGTGGAAGCGATCACGGGGGAGAGACTCGTTGCCGAGGAGTGGGAGGTTGCGCTCCAATGGGAAGCCCCCACGCTGGCCATCCGCTCGATCCGAAGCAAACTCTATGAGGGCACCCTTGAATTCACCGGCCGGCTTGGAGTGGATACCCGTGAGTTACGCCTTGGAGGCAAGTTCGACTTCGATGTCCATCGCATCAGGCATCTCCTCACCGACAAGGGGCGGCGCTGGCTCAGCCAGTATTCCTTCGATGGTCCGCCGTCCGTGGAGGTCGACGCTACGGTCACGCTTCCTCAATGGGCCGACCCCAACCCCGATTGGCGAAATGATGTCAAACCCACACTCTCTCTCAATGGGCAATTTGAGGTGGGCCCAGCCGCCTTTCGAACCGTACCGGTCACCCGTGCCTCGTCGTCCATTTCCTTCACCAACATGGTCTGGCGGCTTCCTGATCTCACTGTTCACCGGCCCGAGGGAATTCTTCATCTCGACTACCGATGCGATGCCAGAACACAAGACTACGCCTGGAACATCGACACCCTGGTGGACTACCATGCCCTGGCCCCCCTGCTCTCCCCCCGACAGAGGGAGGGCTTGAGTCTCTTCCAGTTCAATCGACCGGTTGAAACGACAGGTGAAATCTGGGGGCGCTGGCATGCCCCCGAACTGACCCGGCTCAAAACCTCCATCCGGACGACCGATTTTGTCTTCCGTGGCGTCCCCATCAAGGTCCTGGAGACCGATTTGGCTTATGTCAATGGGCTGACCACGCTCAAGGATATCACCGTTGAAAAGGAGGAGGGCATGGTCACGGCAGAGCAAGCCCGCTACAACGCCCACAACGGCTTGATTGCCTTGGCTCACCTCCGCTCGACCGTACACACGATGGATATCGCCCGAATGATCGGCCCCCAGATCGAGCGCTCGTTCCAACCCTACCGATTCACAGAGGCGCCCACCATCGTGGCCAACGGTGTCATCCCCGTCCATGACATGGAAAAGGCCGATGCCCAATTCCTGGTTGAGGGAGGGCCCTTCTCCTTCTGGCGTTTCCATGTTCCCTCGATTCGTGCCGAGGTGGATTGGATGGGAAATCAGGTGAGGATCGGCTCGGTCGACGCCCCGTTTTACGAGGGCCGGTTGAACGGGGCCATGGGGCTCACACTCAAGCGAGGTAAAGGGGCCGGCTTCTCGCTCGATGCCAAGATCGACCGGGCCAATTTGAATGACCTTTTCGTCGACGTTTTTTCGCCCGATACCCAGAGCCAAGGAAGCCTGAGCGGTCACCTCAAGATTCACTCGGGGCAAACGGAGGACTGGGGAAGCTGGCAAGGCTCGGGACACGTCGAGTTGCGAGAGGGATTCCTCTGGGACACTCCTCTCTTCGGGGTTTTCTCCCCCCTGCTCAACACCGTTTCTCCGGGGCTGGGGAACAGCCGCGCCAACTCGGGGACCGCCAGCTTCACCATCACCGATAGTGTCATCCACACCACCGATCTGGTCTTTCAGGAACCCACCACCCGGCTGCAATACCAGGGTCAGCTCGACTTCGAGGGCAACCTGGACGCCCAGATCGAAGCCGAGCTTCTCCGGGACGCCCCTATGTTTGGCAAAGTGGTTAGCCTCGCACTCTGGCCGGTCTCAAAGCTTTTTGTCTACCGGGTCAGCGGCAGCCTGAACGAACCCATCGCTGAGCCCGTCTATGTTCTGCCCAAGATCCTGATGAACCCCATCGCCTCGATTCGAAACCGCCGAGACTAGGAAAACTCCCCGGAAGCCTGCAGATCCGCACGCACGCGCCGGAGAAGGGTGACCGTTTTTTCAATGCCGACGACGGCAGAGTCCTTATCCCCTTCGTACTCGATCCCCACATAACCCCGGTAACCCGCCGCGAGGACAATCCGCATCATCCGATGGTAATCGGTGTTGATTTCGTTCCCCGCCTCGTCGAATTCATGGGACTTGGCGCTCACCGCTTTGGCGTAAGGCATCAATTCCTCGACGCCCTGATACCGGTCATACCACTCTTCCCCCTGGATCCGAAAGTTTCCAAAGTCCGGAAGCGTCCCACAGTTCCGCGAGTTGACCATCGCCATCACCCCGGCCAACCACTTCCCATTCGAGGACAAACCGCCATGGTTCTCAACGATGACATTGAGATCAAAACTGGCGGCATAGGACGCCAAGCGCCCCAATCCATCGGCGGCGCGCTTCATCTGCTCCTCAAAGCTCCCTTCATTCCCGGTCGCCGCATTGACCCGAATGGAATGGCACCCCAGGAACTTGGCGGCCGATACCCACTGGTAGTGGTTCTGAATCGCCCGGGTCCGGAGGTTGGGGTCCGCGTCCCCAAGGTTTCCCTCGCCATCAATCATGATCAGCAAACTCCTGACCCCTTCCCCGTCCGCCCGACGCTTCATTTCCTGGAGATAGTCGGCGTCATTGCCCTTGTCCTTGAAGAACTGGTTGACGTATTCCACGCCGTCCAAGCCGAACTCCTGCTTCGCCACCTTGGCAAAGTCGAGGTGATCCATCTCACCGCTGAAGAGCGCTTTGTTGAACGACCATTCCGCCAACGAAATCTCAAATAAGGACCGCTGACGATTCAGGGTGGCGCATCCAACGCTACCGACCCCGACCAGCGCCCCGGCAGCCAACGATGATTTCAGAAATGCACGACGATTGATTGATTGCGACATAGGTATCCTTTTTATGCTGAAGTGGGTTCCGTCTTTTTCGGACCGGTTTGTTTAAAGAGGGCCAAAAAGATCACCATCACGACGAGCGCAAAGCCCGCTGGCTTACCCCACAGTGGTTTCCACTCGATGGCCTTCAATTCCGAGCGACGCGCCTCAGCCGCCTGATCAGTCAATGCTTGAATCCGGGCGGCGACGTCGTCGTCAACCACACCGTCCGACTCGGCCGTCTCGGTCAGCGCCGTGATCTCGGCGTTGAGCTCGACGACTTGGGCGGCATACGCTTTGGCCTCTTCCGTCGTATGAGCCGCCTCCACCTTGCCCGCCACCTGCGCCCCGATAAACATTCCCAACCCGAGGGTGAAGAGCACCAACATTCCCTGAGCCTGACCCCTTATCTCTTTAGGCGCGACTTGATCGGTATAGATCTGACCGGTCACGAAGAAGAAATCATAACAGATTCCGTGAAGCAGGATGCCCACAATGATCATCCAGGCCACTTGGTCAGGCGCACCCAGCGAAAACAACGCATAGCGCACCACCCAGGCCAGCATGCCCACGCCCAACATCCACTTGACCCCGAGTCGGGCGAAGAAGAACGGCATGACTACCATGAAGAAGATCTCCGACATCTGTCCGTAGGACATGGTTTGACCGATTGGCAACCCCCCCATTTCAACCACTCGACTGGCAATCTGATAATAGAACGCCAGGGGAATACAAATCAGGAAGGAAGAGAGGATGAAGATGAGGTAGGAGCGGTCCTTGAGAAGCACGAGCGCATCCAGCCCGAGGATCTGACGAATCGATATCGCTCCCCCTTTCACAGGAGGCGTATGGGGCAAGAAAAAGCTCCCCACCCCGAGCAGCAACGCCGATGCGGCTGCGAGATGAAACATCTTCACACTGGTATCCCACGCCACCCAGGTCAGCATCAATCCCGCCGCAATCCATCCGATCGTCCCAAACACGCGGATCAGGGGAAACTCCTTGTTGGGATCGGTCATGCTCTTCATCGCCAGGGTATTACTCAGCGCCAAGGTCGGATAGTAAGTCAACATGTAGGCAAAGAGCACCAAATTGATGGCCCCTGGAGAGGGGGATCCGGACGTCATCATCGTTGCCGCAAAAAACATCAGCAGTCCACCGCTAAGGTGCATAAACGCCATCACCCGTTGCGCCGGGAAGAAACGATCGGCGATCATGCCGACAAAGAACGGAGAAATGATTCCCGCGATCGGGCCGACCGAATAGGTCCAACCAATATCCTCGGCCGCAAACCCGATCGTTGGCAAAAAATTGGGTGCCGTGACATACCATGCCCCCCAAACAAAGAATTGGAGAAACATCATGGACGAGAGGAGGATCCGAGTATTCGATTTCATTATGAAAGGCTCAAAACAATCCAAACAAGGAGGTGTCTCCGGCACGTCGTCTGACCCACACCATCCGTCGTCTTGGAAATCCGCGAGGAACCTAAAGGATGAGCCCCGCACTGGCAAGGCAGGAGATCCCTCCCGACCGGTCGACTCGGGCCAACGCCCATGCCACTTTCAAAAGCTGTAGTAACCCACCCCGAAACCGAATCCGTAGGGGTAGGGCATGGGCGGGGGAAGGTAGTAGATGGGACGGATCGGTTGGATGAAGTGTACGGTCGGGGTCGAAAGAAGAAAATCCACCAGCACCTTGCTGACCCCCTCGTCCACCAGCATCTTCACGTGGTCCGAGTTCATCTGATACACTGTCCGATCCTGCTTGACATAGCCGATGATGAGCGAATCGGGAACCTTCCTCTCGGAGAGGTGAATGATATCGACCAACTCAAGCGGGACGCGGCCGTCCATCTTTTCGACTATGTGTGCATCCACCTGGTAGTTTCGAACATGATCGGCGTAGTTCACCGACGAAACCGTGGCGCAACCGACTGACAACCAGGCCAAGGCGGTGAGCCATCCAGCACTCCCTAGGCATGCCCTCATCGCCGGCAACATAGCGCTTGGGTCATGACAAACAAGGCAGAAAGCGCTTCATGATCCTGCGCGAATTCCGTGGCCCCCTCTCCACTGAAGCGCTCGACCATGACCTCCTTCCAGCCCATCCCGCCCCAGATTTATTGTTTTTTGTGGAATCGATGAAACAAAGCGTTGATCGCGCGCGTACCGAGCCATGGGAAAACGGCTCGACGATTGGATTGGAAACCACAAGGTTTCGGTCGCGTTCCCCGTCCCACCGCACCTTTATCGTAACATTTGGGCGTCTGCTGCGGTCTGGAGGTTGACTCAACAGGGATTCAGGGAATATTTTCCTGATGCCAGGCTCCAGGGCCTTTCCAACCTTGTGAATCGCAAAAAGCAACGTCAATCGAACGCCCTGGAATCCAAACCAGACGAAGAATTACTGTGAACATCCCGCCCATGGCTCAGCGACCGCCCGCCGCACTCCCACTGCTGGCCCTCGGCATGACATTGCTGGTCGGCTGCTCCGAGGAGGGTTCCAGCCGATCCTCGGATGGTTCCCCCGCCTCGAAAGCCGTCGCCGTCGAGGTCACGGAGGTCACGCGCGGCCCCATTGAACGGCTTCTCATGACCTCGAGGGAGCTCGTTGCGGAGCAGGAGGTCAAGGTTGTCTCACGCACGGCAAACCGGGTGGTCCAACTGCTGGTGGAGGAAGGGGATGTGGTCCAAGAGAATCAGCTCCTGGCTCGCCTTGAGGATGACATTCAGCGAACCGCGCTCGCCAAAGCCGAGAACCAAGCCAACAAGTCCCGAGAGGAATTCGCCCGACAGCAGTCTCTTCACCAGCAGGATTTGATCAGCGACCAAGTCTTCCGGGATGCCCGGTACGACCTCAAACAACTCGAACTCTCGGTCGAGGATGCCCGCCGCGAACTGGGATACACCGAAATCCGGGCCTCCATCGCGGGCACCGTCACGAGTCGTCTCATCAAACTCGGTGACGAAATCACAACCGGACAACACCTCTTCAGCCTCGTTGATTTCCACTCCATCGTCGCGCGGGTTTATGTCCCCGAAAAGGAACTGGGTTCCCTGGAGCTCTATCAGGAAGTCCGTGTGACGGCGACCGCATTTCCCGATCAAACCTTCGCCGCCCACGTGCTCCGGATCTCGCCGATCATCGAGGCCAATTCCGGCATGGTCAAAGTCACCGTCGCCTTCAAGGACATCGGACCGCTCCGACCGGGCATGTATGTCGATGCCGGGATCGTCGTCGATACGAAGCCCGACGCCGTCCTCATTCCCAAACGAGCCCTGGCCTATGACGGCGACCACCAATTCGTGTTCCGCTTGCTGCCCGACCGTCGCGTCGAACGCATTCGGCTGGACACCGGCCTCGACGCCCCTCTCCAGGTCGAATCCCTCTCCAAGATCCAGCCCGGCGACCAAATTGTCATCGCCGGCCAAACCGGCCTCAAGGACGGGTCATTGGTTCGACTGCCGAACGATCCGGATTCCGAGACCGAGGAAGAGGATAATGAGAAGGGCTGGTTGGCTCGACTCTTCCCAAGGAAAAAGGGATGAGGGGTGGGCCCTAAGATTGCTCGGATGATTCGACTCCGCCTGACCCTCAGGCGTGAGGAATCCCGGGCACCAGGGCAAACGCCAAACCCATCGCGTCTCCAGGGATGGCCCAGATGAATTCAGACACCTCAGCCTCATCGAGCCGTCAACGGAGTTTTATCACGGATCGACCCGTCGCCGTCTTGATGGTCTTCCTTGCCGCGGTGGTCTTCGGCTTTTTCAGCTTCAAGCGACTCCCCATCACGCTGATGCCGGAGTTGAATTATCCCACGCTAACGGTCCGAACGGAATACCCCGGTTCAGCGCCCGAGGAAGTCGAGAACGAAATCAGCCGCCCCGTCGAGGAGGCTTTGGGGGTCATCAACGGGCTCAACCGAATCAGCAGCATCAGCCGAGCGGGCATCAGCGATGTGGTCCTCGAATTCGTCTGGGGCACCGATATGTCGGAAGCCACCCAGGACACGCTTGAAAAACTTGATCTCGTCTTCCTTCCCGTGGAAGCGGAACGCCCCCTGCTGCTCCACTTTGATCCCTCCCTTGATCCCGTGATGGAACTGAGCTTGTCCGCCAGCGGACCGGATTACGAGGGGGAGTATGGTCTGAGACGGCTTCGCCGGTTGGCGGAGCTTCAACTCAAGCGCGAATTGGAACCGATCCCCGGCGTGGCCGCCGTCAGAATTCGAGGAGGGCTCGAGGAGGAAATCCATGTTCGCCTCGATGAACAATCCCTCCGCCGAACGGGGATTAGCGTGCAGACCGTCATCGACCGGCTCCGTCAGGAGAATATCAACGTCGCGGGCGGCACGGTTGATGAAGGGAATACCGAATACATGGTCCGGACGCTAAACGAATTCGTCAGCGTGGCCCAAATTGGGGAAACGATTCTGAAACGAACCGAATTCGGCGAGATCAAGGTCAAGGACATCGCAGAGGTCGTTCCATCCCACCGCGAGCGGGAGATCATCACCCGCACCAACGGTGAAGAAAGCGTCCAGATTGACCTCTACAAGGAAGCCGAAGCCAATATGGTTGCCGTGGCCGAAGCCGTAATTCGGCGGGTCGGCAAACCCGAACTTTCCCAAGAAACGGATTCCAGAAAACGTGGGATGCAATTCGGTCCCCAGCGGGACCGCTCCGACCCCTTGGCTCAACGACTCCTCCGAGAGGAAGGCGCCACACTGCGGGTGATCGCCGACCGGTCCGTCTTCATCGAAAACAGCATCAAGGAGGTCCGCAATACGGCAATCATTGGGGGACTGCTTGCCGTGGCGATTCTCTATTTGTTTCTCCACAATCCCATCGCCACCGCCATCGTCGGACTCAGCATCCCGCTGTCCGTCCTGATCACGTTCGCGCCGCTCAACCTCTTCGGGGTCAGCCTCAACATCATGTCGCTCGGGGGACTCGCACTGGGCATTGGCATGTTGGTCGATTCATCCATTGTGGTGCTCGAGTCGATCTTCCGATGCCGGGAGGAAGGGGACGAGACGATCCGCGCCTCGATCCGCGGTTCGCAGGAGGTCCGGGGCGCGGTGGTCGCCTCTACCTTGACCTCGATCGCGGTCTTTCTCCCGATGGTTTTCGTCGAAGGAATCGCCGGCCAGGCGTTCGGGGATCTCGGCATCACGGTGGTGATCTCGCTCCTGGCTTCGCTCGCGGTCGCGATTTTCTTCATCCCGATGTTGGCGAGTCGCCGTCGCCCCGAGTTGCTCCAACCTGGTGCCGATCACCCCGACCAGACGCGCTGGTTGGCTTGGCAACACTACCAAAGCGATGCTCGCCAATGGCAGGGCGATCGTCGCCGGTTCCTCTTCCCCTATCTCTGGTTGCGCCTCGCTCTGGCGAGCACGCTGGAGCTCATTGGAAAACTTCTCGTCTTCCTCATCGGGCTGGTTTGCGGGCTCGTGACCAAGGGAATTCTTCCCCTGCTGAAACGAGGGTTTCATTTCTCGACGGCGCTTCCCGTCGCTGTCATGAGCAGGCTGCTCGGACAGGCACAAGCTGCTTACCCTCCCCTGCTGAATTGGGCACTGAATCATCCGGCCCCGATGATGGGACTGATGGCGGGATCCATCGCCTTGACCGTGGTGGTCGGCAAGACGCTCGGCACGGAACTTCTGCCGGAGGTCCACCAGGGCGAGTTTACCGTCGAGGTGAATCTTCCGGTGGGCACCCCGCTGCCGGAAACCCGTCGAATCCTCGGGTCGATTGAGGCCCAGATCCTCCGTGATCGTGACTCGATCCGGGCCCTTCTCGTCACCTACGGGTATGACGTGACCAATATGAAACGCTCCGACGAAGGAGAACACTCAGCCCGCTTCAAGGTTCTAGTCGAGCCCGGTCGATCCATCGCCGAAACCGAGGCCAAGGTCCTGCGTCAGATCCGTTCTTATCTCAAAGCCGTTCCTGACATCACCGAACGAGTCGTCCGCCCCGTCCTCTTCAGTTCCAACAAACCGATCGTGGTCGAAATCCAGGGAGACCAACTGGCGACCCTCAGGAAAATGGCTCAAGCGGCGGAAGCCCTTCTTCAAGACCGTCCTGAGCTCGCTGATGTCGAGACCACCCTCCGCACGGGTGCCCCTGAAATCCAAATCTCCTACGACCGACAACGACTCACTCGCTACGGCCTCAATCTGGGACAAGTCGCGGAACAGGTCAAAAACCTCGTCAAGGGCTTCGAGGCCACCCGCTACAATCTCAAGGACCGCCGCATCCCCATCGTCGTTCAACTCCAGGAAGAGGACCGGCAACTCATTCACCACATCCAAGATCTCACCATCAACCCGGCAAGCGAGCAACCCATCCCTCTCAGGGCGATTGCCGAGCTCAACATTGGCGAGGGGCCGAGCGAGATTCGTCGCGTCGACAGCAAGCGGGTGGCCCTCATCCAGTCGAACCTTGGCAAGGCCAGTCTCGGAGATGCCGTCTCCGAGATTCGTGACCAGTTCCTCAATGGACTCGACTGGCCGCCCGATATGAGTTTCCGCTTTGCGGGACAGAACGAGGAATGGGAACGCAGTCAGTCGAGCCTCTATCTGGCCTTGGGACTCAGCCTGTTCCTCGTCTA
>DEAY01000407.1:1501-3444 GCA_002348345.1 Verrucomicrobia bacterium UBA2970 | reverse complement strand
AGGGCAGACCTCGACACATGCCGCACAAGTCGTACACTGCCACAACCGTTCAGGAGCCGCCGCCGCAACCCGGGACGTCAAGCCCCTCTCTTTCAGGCGCTCATCAGGGTGGTCCACAACCCCCTCCGAATGCATGTGATCGCGCAGATCCAGGATCAAATCCCGTGGTGACAAAGCCTTGCCGACATCATTCGCCGGACAAACCTCGTGGCATCGCCCACATTCAGTACAGGCATCAAGATCCAGCAGATCCTTCCAGGTGAACCGGCTCAACTGATTGACCCCTAACGCCTGTTCAGAATCAAAATCAATCGACTTGAGCGATCCGCCCACCGGACCGAGGTGCGATGCATAGACGTTTAGGAGCGAGGTCAATGGGTGGATCAACTTGGTGTAAGGCGCCCACGCAATGAAACCAAAGACGAGAACCAAATGCCCCCACCAGAGCACTTGGTGAGCCTGCTGAAGAAGCTCTCCCCCCATCCACTTCGACGAAAGTTTACCGACCAAATAGCCAAAGGGAGACCATGCCCCCCAAGGATCCTCGGTCACCACAATCCGCCAACCTTCAATCAAGAATCCGGAAATCATAATCGCCAACGACACGATCAGAATCCACGTCGCTTCCTGATGATAGACCAGAGCCCGTGGACGCGAGACCCACCGACGGTATCCCGCCATGACAATCCCCAACGTCGCCAGCCCACCCAACACATCGACGAAGAGCGATTGAAAGTAGAGATAGAACCGTCCCTTCATGATCGGCAGTCCGAAATCATGATGAACCATCACCACGGTGGTGGCGATGGTGAGGGTGATAAGGCCCCAGAAAATAAAGGCATGAAAGATCCCTGCATATCGGTCCCGCATCGTCCGTCGCTGGAGGATGGCTTGGTTCCAGACATGTCGCAATCGTTCCCAGGGCCGATCCAGACGGTCGATGGGACACGCCCTCCGCCACAACCGAACGCGTCGATTGATGCCATAGGCGGCCACCGCGAGGGTGGGAACCAGAAGAAGGTACATGATCCACCCATGCGAAATATTCCACATGACCTCACGAGTGGCGTCCCCTGGGTTCATGACAGCTTCTTGATCAGTTTCTCGTTGAGCAGATCCACGACCTTGTCGTAGTCCTCCACGATCCCAAAGCGGCAATGCTTGAAGATGGGGGCATCGGGATCGGTATTGATCGCCGCGATGGCCCGGGCATCGGCGATGCCCATCAAATGCTGACTCGACCCCGACAGGGCTATCGCTAGATAGAGTTCAGGAGCCACCTTTTTCCCCGTCTGACCCACCTGCCAAGAATGAGGTACCCATCCTTGGTCGCAGGCCGCCCGGGAGGCGGCCATTTCCGCATTCATCGTCTCGGCCAATCCCTTCAGACGTTCAAAAGGTTCCGCGCCCCCCAATCCCCGCCCCCCTGAGACCACCACTGCCGCATCTTCAAGGCGAGTTCCGACCACTGCCTCCACATGCTCTTCAATCAGCTCCATCGCAGTGCCTCGCGAATCATCGGAGGGAATGTGAGTGACTGACCCGGCAGACGGTCGCAACGTGGGTGGGTTCATCGAACGGGCTCGAACCGAGACAACCCAGGGATGTCCCACGAGTTCCAATGTCACCATTGCTTTACCCCCGTAAGCCGCCCGGGTAAGCCGGATTCCGCCCTCGACAGCATTCACCTTTTGCCCGTCTCCTACCGCCACTCCCCCCAGTCGCCAAGCCAGGCGGGGGGCAATCTCTTGCGAATCAACATCATCGCCAAAGACCAGGCCGTTCGGCCGATCGTCCGTTAGTTGCCTTGCCAAGCCGCCCAGAATCGACTCCCCCCCCCGTCGACCGCCCTGCGGGACGGACAGAACGAATACTGGAAAACGACAACAGACTAGTAGCGTTGCAAGTGCCGGAGGGCCTGAAAATCCAAGCCCTAGAGATGA
>DEAY01000407.1:0-1251 GCA_002348345.1 Verrucomicrobia bacterium UBA2970 | reverse complement strand
GACGGACAGAACGAATACCGAATCTGAATACTTCGCAACCTCGGTTTGCACCTCGACTGGCATTTCTGAGCGAACGTATACCGACAATACCGCATCCAACCCTGCCGCCAACCTCTGCCCGGCGCCAACCACCCCAAGCGCTGAACGATCCAACTCCGAACCCAGTAACACCACCCCAACTTTCATACCCCCCTCACAATCTCGGCGATACGATCCGCCAACTGTTCAACTTTTTCCTCGAGAGAATCCCCCTCAATCCATTCGCAGACACATTCTTCCTCTGGAACCGTCAACGAGATCACACGGCATCCCGCATTCGACTCGGCCACGGTTTCCGAACAGATCCCGATCTGCTCCAAGCTCACGGTTTCAATCGGTTTGCGGGCCGACTTCATGATGTCCCTTGTCTTGGGGATGCGGGGCAGGTTGTCATCGCTATTGGTGATGGTGGCCAGCACCGGGACAGCCCCCCGATACCGTTCCCAGCCGTCATCGGTCTGCCGACGCATCAAAAGTTGATCTCCCTCCCGCTCAATCGCATCAACAAAACTGACCATCGGAATCCCAAGCGCCTCAGCAAGGTAGGGCCCCGTCAATCCGAGCCCCCAATCACCAGATTCTCTTCCCAATAGGATCAAATCAAATCCCCCCAAGTATCGAATCACCGCACTCAAAACCAACGCGAGATGACCCGCGTGGGCCGGTCCGGAAAGCTCGGCGTTGACGCGAACCGCTTGGTCCGCCTTCATGGCCAAGGCTTTCCGTAGAGAATCCTCAACCCCCTCTCCCCCGACCGAGACGGCCGTAATCTCTAGCTCGTCATCCGCTTCCCGCATCTGCAGCGCTGTTTCAAGCGCGTTTTCGCAGAAGATATTTGTCACTTGATTGGCCCCCGTGAGATCGGCCTGCTCTCCCCCGGCATCCACCCTGAAATCCCTCACCGGGATCTCCGGATCCAGAATCCTCTTCAAACACACTAGCACTTTCATTTTCAATTCAATCGCTTGGCTTTAAGACCGCCGCCATCACGAAATCGGCCACTTCATTGGCAATGGCCTGCCCCGAAGAACGACCTCCGGGCCGATACCAACGGGCCACTCCGAGGATCGTCGAAAAGAGATTCATCGAGAGGAGCGACACATTCCTGCTCCGCAAACGGCCTTTTCGTTTCAGAGCTTCCAGTGTCGACCGCACAAATTCGAGATAAGCCCGTTTCTTCACCAGAATCTTCCTACGCTTCGCGGGGGCAAG
>DEAY01000093.1:3563-4010 GCA_002348345.1 Verrucomicrobia bacterium UBA2970 | reverse complement strand
AAGGTCCGCTGACGAGACGCTTCCGCCTCCGCGACATAGCCAGTAAACTGGAACGACAACGCCTCTCCTTCCTTCATCAGCTCCTTGAAAACCGGGGTCACCTCTTTCGCAATCCCGACGATATCAACCTTTTCGTTCGCCGGTTCGGCCCCAATTCGGATGACTTCAGCGCCCGCATTGCGTTCGATAAAGGAAGGGGCTTGTACAAACCTGAGTCCCGCGACCGTCGCCAAGGGCACCTCCCTCCCGCGGGGCGTTCGGATCTTCATTCGGTCGAGGGTGTGGAGGGATTCCCGCGAGGCACGGGGCAACCGGACCATCACCCTAACATCATCCACCCCCCTCAAAACCCGCTGGGCTTCCTCCCCATAAAAGGCCTGCCGAATCTGGCGGGCGAGGCTTTCCTGAGTCACCCCCAGTTCGACCGCCAGGGACTTCAAGGTGAAC
>DEAY01000093.1:0-3262 GCA_002348345.1 Verrucomicrobia bacterium UBA2970 | reverse complement strand
CCAGTTCGACCGCCAAAGGCTTCAAGGTGAACTCAATCTCCGACTGACCTCGCTTCGTACTCGCCCAAGCGGAGTGAATCCCGTCATAGGATTCCAAAATATCGGCCATCCGGCTTGCAATTTCATTCTTCTTTTCCGTCAACGGACCCCGCAGTTCCAAGTAGAGCGATGCCTCGTCTCGCCCGTCCTCTTTTTGCTCCCCACCGCTTTGCTCGCCCTTGATGCTGTATTTCCTGGCTTCGGGAATGGGCCCGACCAGTTCCAGCCAACGCGTGGCAATCTCACTGTTTCTCGGGCCTGGTTCGCTGCGGAGACTCGGCGGCGTGACCTCGACGCCCACATACCCGCGGGATTTTACAAACCGTTTCGAGACATAGCTGGCGCCCGTCACCTCGACGACGTTTTCGATGAGCGACTTTCCCGTTCCCGGATCGATGAAATCCTTCTTGAGTTGTTCCGTCGCCGCCAGAATCCGGTCCACATAGCGCTGCGTGGTTTCCAAGGTGGTTTCGAGCGGCAGTTCGAGTGTGGCATGAATGCGGAGTCGATCCACGACAGGCATGGAAACAAATCCCATTCGCCCGCCCTGGCAATAGCCCGCCATCACCAATGCCATCCCGGTAAAAACCGCTACCACCACGATTCGATGGCGAAGCGCAACATTGAGAGCCGGCTGATAAACTCGGGCGACAAATCGCTCCAAACCATCGGCAATTTGACTTTGAACCCGGCTCACGGCTCCGGTTCGGAGCCCTCCTAGACGCAGACGTTTCAAATGGGCAGGAAGAATGAGTTTTGACTCCACCAATGAGAAGAGCAGAACCGGCCCGACCACCGGTGGGATCTGCTTGGCAAAGGTCCCCCAGGCCCCATCAAAAAACATCAGCGGCATGAACGCCACGACCGTCGTCAGAACTCCAAAGGTAACCGGCACGGCCACTTCATGGGTGCCCTCAACGGCCGCCTCCAGCGAATCCATTCCCCCCCGCATTTTGGCATAGACATTTTCCCCGGTCACAATCGCGTCGTCGACCACCACCCCCACCACGATGATGAACCAAAAGAGGCTCATGACGTTGCCCGAAACCCCCAACCACGGCATCATCAAAACGCCTCCGGCAAAACAAACCGGGATTCCGATCACCACCCAAAAGGCAAGCGCTGGCCTTAAAAACAAGCCCAGAACGAAGAGCACCAGCAGACTCCCTTGGATCAAAGATGAAATCAGGGCACTCAGACGCCCTCGAATCGACAATGAGGTATCATCAAAAACAAACAGCTCGATCCCATCCGGATATCGAGACTTGGAGTCGGCTACGTAATCACGCACTTTGTCGGAAATCTGGATCGCGCTCTCCGTCCCCGTCCTCATCACGTCAATGAAGAGGGCCGGCGCCCCGTTGAACGCCACTTTCCGCTCCCCCTCTTCGAAACCGTCGATGATGGTCGCAACTTCGTCCAGTCGCACCTCTGCCCCATTGCGTGCTCTCACCGGAATCGTAGAGAATTCCTCCCTGGTGTAGGCCTGACCGCGTGTCCGCACCACCAAACTACCGCTCTCACTCTGGATCGACCCCGCCGGGAGATCGATGGAGGATCGGCGAACCGCGTTGGCCAGATCACCGAATCCCAGTCCATAGGACTGAAGTCGATTAAGATCCGCTTCAATGGCGATCTCAAAATCCCTCTCCCCGATCAAGTCGATGATGCTGATCCCATCAATTTCCAACAGGTCCTCTTGAACCCGCCGGGCCACCGTTCGCAACTCGCTCTCCCCGACACGCCCGGTGACCACCACCGTCAGGACCTCCTGATACTGGGAAGCGTCGGGAAGGTAGATTCGTGGCCGTTCCGTTTCAGGGGGGAAGGTCGTCACTTGATCAACCCGACTCTGGACATCTTCGAGCAAGAGACGGGGATCATAGCCGTCCTCCGCCACGATATACATTTTGGCCTGCCCCCGATGCCCGTCACTGTGAACCATCTTCACCCCATTGAGGCCGTCCAAGGCCTCTTCGATGGGGATCAGGATAGCCTTCTCGACATCCCTGGGCGTGCCCCCCCGGTAGGGCATATTCAAATAAACGGTGTGATGATCCCGCGAGGGCCGCACTTCCAACGGGATCCGGGTCAATGCCGTGTAGACGCCGCCAAGAAGGAGCCCCACCATGAGAAAATTGGCCGCTATCTCGTTTTGGGCAAACCAACGGATCATCGATTCACTCCCTCTTATCTCGATAACTCATCGGAGTGACCTAAGCTCCGGAACCAGCGCTGACCTCAGTCCGGACGCTTCGAAACGGTCTCAAGAACCAACGGCCACATTGTCGCCAGACCTTTCCTAGATCCTCACCTAGCATCAGCGCACAGGGCACCAAAATCAGGGTAATGGCGGTCGCAAAGAGAACCCCATAACCCAGGGAAACAGCCATCGGAATCAAGAACTGCGCCTGAATCGAGTTATCGCTCAGGAGCGGCACCAACCCAACAAAGGTGGTCACCGAGGTCAGGAGAATCGGCCGAAACCGCTGGGGACCGGCGATCAACACCGCCTCGCCAAGAGGCATCCCCTGCCGAACACTCCGATTCACAAAATCCACCAGGACCAGGGAGTCGTTCACCACCACTCCAGACAAGGCCAGCATTCCAAAGATCGACAGGTAAGAGGGGGTGATTCCCATGACGATATGCCCCAGCAAGGCCCCGATCACTCCAAAGGGAACGGCGATCATCACGTAAAGGGGTTGAGTCATCGACTTGAAGGGAATGGCGAGAAGGGCATAGAGCGCAAAAAGGAGTGCAATTGCACCAACCATCGTCCGCTTCCTGGATTCCTCCGCCTCGGCGACATACCCCGTGAACAGAAAGGACAAATCCTCTCCTTCCGCACACATTTCCTTGAAGATCGGCGTCACCTCACGGGCGATACCAAGGATATCCACACTTTCGTCCGCTGGTTCGGCTCCGATACGAATGACCTCGGCACCCGCGTTTCGTTCCACCGAGTAAGGCGCACGAACAAACTCGAGATCAGCGACCGTGTTGAGAGGCACTTCAACACCAGAGGGTGCACGAATCTTCATCCGGTCCAGGGTATGAAGCGATTCACGGGCTTCCCGGGGCAAGCGCACCATCACCCGAATCTCGTCCACCCCACGCATGAGTCGTTGCGCTTCCTCGCCGTAGAACGCCTGTCGAATCTGTTGGGCGAGTGCTTGTTGGGTGAGACCCAATTCAATGGCCCGGGGGCGTAGTCTGAATT
>DEAY01000379.1 GCA_002348345.1 Verrucomicrobia bacterium UBA2970 | reverse complement strand
AATTCCGGAAACAAAGTCGGATCCTTGCTCCAATCTCGATCTTCGATCTCGAGCCAGTGAAAAAAGAATCGTCTGACTTTATCTCGGGTTCTTCGATCGCTGATCAATCGTTCGACCTCAGTCCGAATCGAGGAGTGGGTCTGGATTTGATCCGCCTCGGCCTTGGCACGTAGAGAGCCGTCGGGGATGGAGTCCCACATCGTCAGAGCCAATCGACTGGCGACTTGATGAGCGTTGGGCACTGATTGCGGTGAGGGGTCTGGGTAAAGAAAACTCGGCGAGGTCAGCATCGCCAGGACGGCTCGACGCACGCCAACCTCCGGATTCGCCGCCCCCAAGAAGACCTGCTCGCCAAAGAATCGCCGTTCATCCCCGGTGAGAGGGCGTCGATACGCGACCGAGGCAAGTTGTTCGACGAACTGCCCGATCACTTTTTGGCGATCGGATTCCGCTCCGTCGTCACCGGCTAGATGAGGGAGGCGGTTGATGATTTCGGTCGCCGTTTCAATGGCGCCTTGCGTGAGCGCATGGTACCATCCCGTCGAGACTGCCGACCCTCTTTCGTAGCCAGTGCTGCGGTCATCCGGTGGAAACGGGGTGGACACGACAAAGGTTCGCGGCACCGATCCGGTGCGGAGAAACCGTTGGTCGAGAATCTGCCACGTGCTGTGCGGCATTTTCCATTCAAACCGGATGGAGGCGGTTTTTTCCTTGTACTTGAAGAATTCCAGTCGGAGAGGATACTCGCGACCCCCGAGAAGAAAGATCCGAGCCTTGTGCTCCCGCATCGTTCCGGAACTCACCCAGCCATCAATCAGCGCTTCCTGTCCGGCGAGAGAGCTATCGTCCCTCATCTTACTGCGCTGGCCGGTATTCTCCGCATTGAGGTAGAGTCGGGCGCCGTTCTGGGTGGTAATGCGAAACTCGTGGTAACCGGTATCGGGCACTTGGAGTACGCCGTTCCAAACCGCCGCGAATTGATCGGGGGCAATGTCTTTGCTCGGGCCGCTTTCTCCAAAGTCGAAATTGATGGCGGGATCCACTTGCTCCATCTTGAGCTGGTTGGCTTTGCTCATGCCTTTGGACTGAAAATACTCGGCACTGAGCCCGGGCTCGGGTTCGTGCGGCCCGGTCTCCGGCCTGGCCGAGAAGGCACCGACGAGATCGGCGACTGAGTTTCGATACTGATTCACCGTGAGTCGCGTCAGCTCTAGTCGGGCGGGAGGTTGAATGCGAGCTTGGGCGGCAGGGGAGTAAAACGCATCGAAAATGTATTCCGCAACCTGTCGAGCCGCGTCATCCCGAACCGCTTCCGGCTCATCCTCGGGCATGGTTCGGTGAATCAAGCCACTCAGCGACTTGATCGACCGATCCCCAGAGAGTGGCCCGTCAACCTCCTCGGGATTCCCTTGTCCCTTGTCACCATGGCAGCGAGAGCAGTGTTCGCGATAGAGGCGCTGGCCTGTTGGGTTGATGGCTGCCCCCTCGGACGCCGAGACATCCGAACTAAGCAACAGGGCAACTCCGATCAAAAGAGCTGCGAGTGGTTGGAGGCAGCCTCTGAATACTGATTCCGTGGTTGTGGATCGACGTTTCAACTCGGTTTCAATATTGGAACGGCGCGCGGAGGCTGCCAAGCACCATTTTCACCGGAGTCCGATGCCGTCGAAAGCGTTGTGGTTTGGTCGAAGGCGAAATGGCAAAACCGCCGGTGCTAGGAGGGGGGCGGTGCGTGGGCAAGCCCTTCTGAGTTCGGAATTTGAAAGCCAGCCCGGCCATGGCTGAGGAAGCTTTCCGGTCGATCAAGGGCCGTCTGATCCGTAGAAGCGCTTCAACTCTTGGGCAAACTTGTCGTGTCTTGTAAAGCCAACGTCGCGGGCGATGGTCTCGAGCGACATTCCCCGGCGGATGAGTTGTCGAGCACGAATCATGAGCTGCATTCGCATCCAGTAATTGGGTCAAACGCCGATCCCTTCTTGGAAATGCCGCTCGAGTTGACGGGGCGAGATTTCGAGGTGTTCGGAGAGAGGGGGAACCTTGTATCGGCATGCTTGGGCAGTTCGACCAGGTTCACCGGTTCGGATGCCCGGTGCTGGTGCTCGTAGATGACGATTCCATTCTTTATCTTGACCCTGGGAGGGGCCTTAATCTTGGAGGCTTACCCGTGCCTGACCGACTCGATTTTTCAGATAGATCGGATGACCAGATGGCCGACTTTAAGGGGGTTCGGTGGGAGCGGTCTTCCGTTTTGAGTGCCGTGGCGGTCTTCCAGCGCCGTCGTTTTGGTGCCCTCGGTCGGAGGAGGCGGAAGAAACCGCAATCCGGAATGATTGGCCGGGGGGGGATCAGGCACAACGCCGACGGGCGAGTTCGGACAGAGTCTTTTGGAGATGAGGCCAGGGCCAATTCTCTCTGACGGCCTGGAGGAGGTAGGAGCGTTGGGTCCTGGGGGCATTGCCGTCAATGGGGGGATCGGAATCCAAGTTGGTGGGAAACGCGTATCCGTCGGCCAGGGCCGTCGCACTGGTCTCGAGGAGAGCCTCGGGAAGCGTCTCGGCCTGATGGCGGCGAATGAGTTCCGGATAAACCGCAGTGATCATGGCGAGGCGATCCAAGGATTCCATCGCTCGTCCGAAAGCGGACGAAATCTGGAGGAGATTCGCCATCCGGTCATTCGCGGATCGATTGCTCCCCGCCGCGTGAAAGAGGGCCGGATTGAAGAAAAGGAGATCCCCTTTCGACAAGGGCAACTGTACAGCGTGGGCTTCAAAGTAATCGCTGAACGCCGGATCCCGAAAATGTCGGTAGCCCGCGGCGAATCGTTGGGAGAAGGGCAGAAGTCGGGTGGGGCCCGATTCAACGGGCATGTCCGAATGGGCCACCGCTCCCTGCAAGGTGAGGTGTTGGGACATGGTTTGTGCCGATTCTGGAAAGGAACCGATCACTTCGTTCGATTGGAAACCCAGATGATAGTCGCGGTGAGGGGACTGGGCGTCGCTTCCCGGTTTGACATTGTTCACCTGGGCGGTGAGTTGATAATGCGGGCCCAGCCAGGCCCGGCATGCGAGGGCGATCAACCGGTTGCCATAGTAATCGACGAACAGATGGGGGGATTGGATTGAGGACTTCTGAAAGGAATTCCAGATCCTTTCGTTGTCGCCAAAATGATCGCCTCGGGAGGTGCCCGCCATCTTCTCCCGGGCGATGATCGCTTCAAAGCATTTGGTCATCTGATGGATGACGTCGAGTCGCTCGAACGCATGCTCAATCACGAACACACCGGGGCCCTCGCCCAGCAGGCGGTTCCATTCGTTGAGAAGACGGGAAATCCGAGAGCTGTCCTCGAGAAAGGGGGCAAGGTGCGGGCCGCTGTAGATCGGAATGTTTGACCCGACGAGGCGCGCGTTGGGACAGGTCTCAGGGGTCACTCGTCGCCGGCAGCATTCAACGAAGCTTTGAAACGGTGGTCCGGGCATTGAATCAATGGTCGTTATCCCACGCTTGGAACCGGGGTGGGGTTCGTTTTCATGGCGGGCTCACGGAGTGGTTCAGGGCCCCCCATGGGCCGGTTTTCATACTCCCTGTTTCTGCCCCAGGGCAGTCTGTGGTGGAAGGTTTTTTCGGGAGTATCCCAGAGATTGTTCCTCGAAGGAGGCAGTGTCATGTCATTGGTTTCTGTGAAACCCCTCGAACGCAATCCGGTCGGCGGGTTCAGGTCCTTCGCGGTTCCCTCTCAGAGCGAGTAAAGACGGGCGAAGTGAATCACCGGTTGTTGAGTGAGCTTGGATTTATCGAGGTCAATGCTGAATTCGGCAAACCAGTCGTTTAGTTCGTCTGGGTCGACCAGGGTTTGGTGCCAGCTCCATTTTCGCTCGGCCGCTTGTTTTTTGACGGTGGCGTGCCGAAGATGCCTCGCTTCTGGATCCAAACGGATCCGTTGATGGGTCTCCAGGTAGCGCTCGAGGTCGATCTGGAGTGTCTCGAGTTCCGGGGGCGGCCCGTTAGGGGTGGCCAATTCCGAACCGGATGTCGAATCGAGTGCTACGAGGGCTTCCTCGGTTTCCCCCCGGGCCAGTCCCCGAAGAAACCCAAAAACGAGTTGACGGATGCTGGCTTCAAATTCCTTTTCGTCCGCCGTGATGTCCATCTCCCCCACTTTTGGAATCTCTAACTCGCGGGAGGGCTTCCGGGATTCGACTTGGGGATTCCTCATGCGTTCCCATTCGTCCATCAGGGAGGAATCCGTGTGTCGGATGAGGGTTCGAAGGTAGACCTCGATTTCACGAATGACATCGTTCTTCTTCTGATCGGGGACGGTCTGAGCGAGGGTCTTGTGAACGTTGGAAAGGTGGCGGAGCAGGAGTCCCTCCATTCGTTGCAGGCCGTAATCCTTGACGTAATCGTCGAAGGATCGAAAGGACTCGAACATCTCACGAACGATGGATTTCGGGCGGATGTTTTCATGTTCGATCCAGGGGTGTCGCTGGGCAAATTGGTTGAATGTGGTGTAGATAAAATCCCCGTTGGGTTTGGGATGCTCCAGTTTCTCGAGTTCTTCCATTCGCTGGTCGTAGTCGAGCCCCTCCTCCTTCATCGCGGCGATCGCTTGTGCCTTCATTTTGTCGAGCTGCTTGAGCAGGATGGTTCGGGGATCCTCGAGAATGGACTCCACCAGGCTAATGACGACAAGAGGATAGTCGGGGGCTTCGGGGTCAATCGTTTCCAGGGTTTCGAGGAGGTAAAGGGAAAGGGTTTGGTTCATCGAAAAATCGTCCTGGAGGTCGACGTTGACAGCGACTTTCGCCGGAGAGTTTTCGGCGGAATTCCAAGTGATGATTCCTTGTTGGAGCAGCGCTCGGAAAAGCTGCCAGGCTCGGCGGACGTGGTTTTTTTTCTGAGGGGGTGAATCGTGGCAGGTTTGAATCATTTGCCTCATCACGCGGCAACCATCCTCTTTCGACCGATTCAAGACGTTGATGAGCATCCCGTGAGACACGTGGAAGCGCGAGACGAGGGTTTCAGGAGTGGACCCGATCAGACGTTGAAATGTTTTTTCATCCCAGGGAACGAAGTTTCTCTCCGGGGGCTTGCGTTTGACGAACTTCTTTCCGGTTTTGGCGGCCTTTTTCTCGAGCTTCAGGTTTTCGATGACATGCTCCGGGGCCTGAGCAATCACCCAGCCCTTGTCATCGAAGCCTTTTCGGCCGGCCCGGCCCGCGATCTGGTGAAAATCGCGCGAGGTGACGATCGCCGTTTTTTCGCCGTCGTATTTGCAGAGACGGGTCAACAGGACCGTGCGGATGGGCACGTTGATGCCGACTCCCAAGGTGTCGGTTCCGCAAATCACTTTGAGGAGTCCCTTCTGTGCGAGTTGTTCCACGAGAATTCGATACTTCGGAAGGAGGCCGGCATGATGAAGGCCGATTCCGTGCTTCAGCCATTTTTTGAGATGGGGGCCGTAGGGGCTGTTGAACCGGAAGCCGTGAAGCCGTTCGGCGATCGACTGTTTTTCAGGTTTTGTGCAGACATTGATGCTGGTGAAATCCTGGGCGCTTTGTGCCGCGTCGGCCTGGGTGAAGTGAACGACGTAGAGGGGGCATTTATCCTGGGCCACGAGGTCCTCTACCGTTTGCGCCAGCGAACTTTCTCGATAGTCGTATTCGAGGGGGACGGGGCGTTCGGTGGTTTTGATCGTTGCCGTGGGCTTGCCGTTGAGTTGCGATAGCACATTCTCGAAAAAATCCGTGTTGCCGAGGGTGGCCGACATGAGCAGGAATCTCGCTTGAGGCAAGGTGAGTAAGGGGACCTGCCAGGCCACGCCGCGCTCCCGGTCCGAGTAGTAATGGAATTCATCGATGATGACATCGTCAACGGGTGCCTTCCGCCCTTCGCTCAAGGCCATGTTGGCGAGGATCTCGGCCGTGCAACAGAGAATGGGTGCGTCGCGATTAACGGTGGCATCCCCGGTGGAAAGGCCAACGTTTTCGGGGCCGAACTGGTCGCAGAGGGCAAACCATTTTTCGTTGACCAAGGCTTTGATGGGGCAGGTGTAGACGGAACGCCGCTGTTGGACGATCGACTTAAAATGAAGGGCGGCTGCCACCATTGACTTGCCCGACCCCGTGGGCGTGTTTTGGATGACGTTTTTTTCCTCATAGAGTTCAAGAATGGCGGCTTCCTGGGCAGGATAGAGAGTGATGCCTTGCCCTTCGATGTGCTCAAGGAAACGCTCCAGCGCGAGGTCGTTTGGCAAAGGGGCGGCCGAGCGGTCCAAATGATCGAGAATTCTACCCACGGGGGGCAATCTAGCGATTCGAGGGCGAGCTGAGAAGCGCTTTGCCCTCAGCCCCATGGGGAAAATCCGACCAAGAGTTTTGTCAGGGTGATGCGAATCCCTGCACCAAGAGGTTGTCTTTTCCTCCGCGTTGAGGTTCTCTGTCGCGGGAGCGAGGTGCTCGGCTCTGTTCGAGCAGTGTTCACAGGACCGAGCGTGCGAGTTTTCGACGATGATTGAATGAATTCTGAACCATTGACCCCTTCACAACTGTCGGAGTTGACCACGGGATTGAACCGGGTGGCCCGAAACCTATGGTGGACGTGGAACCAAGACGCACAGGACGTTTTTCGAGACCTCTCGCCGCGGGGCTGGAGAAACCTCTACCATAATGCGGTCGCCATTCTTCATGAAGTCTCGGATTATGAACTGGGGGTGCGCCTCCAGGAAGCGGCGTTTGCTGAACGGGTTCGGGGGGTGATTCAGCAGTTTGACGCATATCTAAACGAATCGGACACTTGGGGGTGCGCCAACATGGCCCACCTTAAGGAGAGGCCGGTGGTCTATTTCTCTGCCGAATTCGGGTTTCATGAAACGCTCCCGATTGCTGCCGGGGGGCTCGGGATGTTGGCTGGTGACCACGCCAAATCAGCGAGTGACCTTGGTCTGGGCTTTGTCGGTATCAGCCTTTTTTACCGCGAGGGCTATTTCATGCAGGCGATCAACCAGGATAATTGGCAGACCGAGTATTATACCCTGCTGAATCCCAAAAACTTGCCCATCGAACCGGTTCTTGATGCCAAGGGCGAACCGATCCAGGGCTCGGTTCGGATTGCGACTAATCAAGTCTACTTTCGCGCTTGGCGGGTCAACGTGGGGCGAATCCCCGTCTACCTGCTCGACACGAATCTGCCGGAGAATGAAGATCACTACAAGGATCTCACTCTCCGGGTTTACGGGGGAGATGCCTCGACGCGCATGATGCAGGAGATTCTTCTGGGCGTCGGCGGGGTTCGGCTCCTGCGGTTGCTGGGGATTGAGCCGTCAGTGTTCCACATGAACGAAGGGCATGCGGCGTTCTTGGGGCTCGAGTTGATGCGTGAAAAGATGGCGGCGGGGCAGTCCCTCGAGGCATCGAAGGAGGCGACCAAACGCGAATGTATTTTTACCACCCACACTCCGGTCGAGGCCGGTCATGACCGTTTTAGCAGTGATTTGATGGCCTTCACGGCCCATGAATTCTCGAAACAGCTCAACCTTGATCATGAATCATTGATGGATCTGGGAAGGGTGAGGGCAGGCGATCAAGGGGAACCGTTCTGCATGACCGTTTTGGCCTTGCGACTCTCACGGGCGGCCAACGGAGTCAGCGAGCTTCACGGACAGGTCAGCCGGGAAATGTGGCAGTGCCTCTACCCCGATGTTTCAGTGGAGCAGGTGCCGATCGGACACGTGACCAATGGGGTTCATCTCCTGGGATGGATGAAGGGGCCGGTCCGGGCGTTTTGGAAAGATCGGTTGGGAGAGGCCTGGGCCGACGAGGTCAACGAATCGACCTTTTGGGAACAAATGCTCGATCCTGAATTCATTTCTGACGAGGAACTTTGGTCTCTCCGATATCGGTTGCGCCGCGAGCTGATCGAATTCACCCGGCGGCGACTCTTGCTCCAGGGGCATCACTTGACAGCGGGTGACTATATTGCCTTTGACCACCTGCTCAATCCGGATGCGCTGACGGTTGGGTTTGCCCGTCGGTTTGCCACCTACAAGCGGGCGCCCCTGGTGTTTCAGCAGTTCGATCGAGTGGTCGAGCTGGTCAAGGACAAGGAACGGCCTGTCCAGTTTATTTTCGCGGGGAAGGCCCATCCGCGGGATGACGAGGGGAAGAAGTTCATTCAGCACATCATCCACTTGAGCAAGTTTAGCGAGCTGACCGGCCACTTGGTGTTTATTGAGAACTATGACGTCCATGTTGCTCGGCAAATGGTTTCGGGATGTGATGTCTGGTTGAATAATCCGAGGCGTCCATTGGAAGCGTCGGGTACCAGTGGCCAGAAGACTTCCCCGCACGGGTGCCTTAACCTCAGTATGCTCGATGGTTGGTGGCGCGAAGGCTATGATGGGACGAATGGGTTTGCCATTGGAGAGGATTCCCACCCGGATTCGATTGAGATTCAAGATCGGGTCGATAGTGAAAACCTTTTCACGACGTTGACCGAGGAGGTGGTGCCTTGCTTTTTCAATCGAGATCAAACCGGGATTCCGCGGCAATGGATTCAAAAGATCCGCCGAGCGATGGCAACCCTCTCCGCCGAATACAGTACCTGGCGAATGGTGCGGGATTACGCGAATCGCTATTACCGGCCCGAGACCTAGAAGGAGAGAGCGGCGGGATTTCCCGGGGACCATCATGAAGCAGAACATCCGATCCCTAACCCGTGACACGTTGGAACGGTGGTTGAAGGACATGGGGCAGCCTCGCTTTCGCGCCGATCAGATCCTCAAGTGGCTTTACCATCATTCCGTGCGGTCATGGGATGCGATGGGCAACCTCCCCCGCTCGTTGCGGGAATCGTTGGCCACCTCATTCGATCTTGATTTGCCGGGCTTCGTGGAGGTTCGGGGGGCGGCGGACTCGACTCGTAAGTTTCTCTGGAAGTTGGCCGACGGAGCGTTGATTGAGAGCGTTCTGATTCCGGCGAATCCGGCGGCGCATGGCGGGGCGAGCGCTCGGAAAACGCTCTGTGTCTCCAGTCAGGTGGGCTGCGCCTACGGATGCCGCTTCTGTGCCAGTGGGTTGGAAGGCTGGAAGCGCCATCTCACCCCGGCGGAGATGGTGGGGCAGGTCCTTGCCACCGAGGCCTGGTTGGATCGGGAAGCGACTGAGGCAAGTGCGTCTGATGATCCCAACTCGAACCGGCCGCGAGGGCGTTGGATCGATAATCTGGTTTTCATGGGAATGGGAGAGCCGTTGGCGAATTATGAGAATCTATTGAAGGGATTGGCCGTTCTCAATGCCGATTGGGGAATGGGGATCGGGGCGCGCCGGATCACGATATCGACCAGCGGGCTCGCGCCTCAAATCCAGCAATTGGCCGACGAACCGCCTCAATTCCGATTGGCGATTTCATTGCACGGACCGACGGATGAAGTTCGGGAGAAGATCATGCCCATCAATCGGCGGTATCCGCTTGACCGTCTGGTGGAGGCCTGTGACTACTACACGCGCAAGAGGGGGAAGCGGGTGACGCTCGAATACATTCTGATCGAAGGGGTCAATGACGAGATCCATCTCACTGAGTCGCTCGCGGCGTTGGCCCAGCGACTGCGAGCGAAGGTGAATCTGATTCCCTACAATCGGGTCGATGGATTGAGTTGGCATCGACCCTCCGAAACCCAACAGGAATCGTTTTGTCGAGCACTCAAAGAGCGAGGAGTGAATGTGACCCTCCGCCGGGAAAAGGGGCATGACATCGAGGCCGCTTGTGGTCAATTGCGCCTGAGAGCCGAGCGTGAAGCAAGCGGGGCGGTGCCCGCCAACTGACCGGTCGCGGGGTTGGCTTCGTGCTTTTCGATGGCCGGGGGAGAGGTTACTCCTAAGGGGTTCCCGAGGCAGAAAAGGTTGGGCGGACTGACAGCAGGAAAGACAATGTTACCGAAACAATTGAGGGATTATCTGGAGGAATCACCCCTTGCGGTAAGGGTGGCACCGTTTGTGATCTTTTTGCTCCTGACGGGACTTCAAGGGAAGTTGGGTCCTTCCTCCGTCTATTGGCTTTATCTCATCAAAACCGTTCTTGGCGCTTGGATGCTGCTGGCGGTCTGGCCGCTGATCCGGGAGCTAAAGTGGGCGATCAGTTGGGAGGCGGTCGTGGTGGGCGTGGGCGTCTTTGGAATGTGGGTGGGACTCCATGGGGTCTATCCGGGACTCAACGAATTGATGGGCAAGGGCGACGAGACGCCCCCCTGGAATCCTCACCTCGTTTTTGGGCAGGGAACGGGACTGGCGTGGTTTTTTATTCTTGTGCGGACGCTGGGGTCTTCGCTGGTGGTGCCTGCCCTCGAAGAGGTGGTTTTCCGTTCGACCCTTTATCGCTACGTGGTCGATCCTGATTTTGAAACCGTATCGTTCAGGCGACTTCATTGGGGCGCTCTGATCGTCACGTCGATTGTTTTTGCGCTGGAGCACAATGAATGGCTATCCGGCTTTCTCTGTGGACTGGCCTACCAGTGGCTTGTCTTGCGGAAGGGCCGAATCGGTGATGCGATCACGGCCCACGCCATCACCAACGGTCTCCTCGCGGGCTATGTGGTGAGTCGGGGGGCGTGGCAGTTTTGGTAAGCCGATCCCCGGTTTCGATGGTTCCCGAACCGCTGGTTGGCGTTCGCAATCACCTCTGTCAAGTCGTCGAGGTGCCCGAGGGGGTTGCTCCGGAGCGCCTGGGAGCCTACGGGAGTGAAGGCTTTGGGGAATGGGTCCGACGGCGTTGCGGTGATTGGCCAGCGTCGTGGGATTGTCGGATCATCGGTTCCTCGGGAAGAGTCTTTCTGGTGGCTGGGGATCTCGAGCGCGCGGGAATGGTTTCCGAGGCCCACTTCAAGGGATCGGCGGGGGGGAGCATTGAGTTCGAGCATCCCGTCCTGGCCCCGTCGGCGGTTTGTCTTCCGGATGGGGTAACGGATCGCAGCGAGGAACCCGCTTGGCTCGATGGAGGGCAGACCAACAGTTATCGGGATCAAGAGATGCTTGATGATTGCTTCCGAAATTGGACCTGTAGCCGGCTCGGAACCTGTCTGCTTTATCAGTCGGAACGTCCCCCCTCTGCAAAAGAATGCGAGGTGTTGGAGGTCAGGGGGCGAGCACGAGGAATGATCGCTGGATATTGGAAGCGTCACGAGCGGGCGGTCCAGGAAAAGGACAAGCAGTCGCTGTGTCCGCAGCGAGTCTGGGGCGATCCGGAAACCCGGGTCATTCAGGCGATGGAGGAGGGAGTGGCCTACGAACTCCGCTTCGACGAGGGCTACTCATTTGGGTTGTTCTTGGATCAGCGCGAAAACCGGTGGCGAGTTCGATGGAACCGCATCGCGCCGGGGTTCGCCGCTTGGACTGCCGATGCGGGCGGTTCGCCGTTGGTTTTGAATACCTTTGCTTACACCTGCGGGTTCTCGGTATGCGCCGCGCTGGCGGGCGCGACGGTCTTCAGCGTCGATCTTTCTCGCAAGTACCTTGACTGGGGCAAGCGGAATTTTCTCCTCAACCATTTGGATCCTGATGCCCACTCGTTTCTTTACGGCGATGTCTTCGGTTGGTTGAAACGATTTCGACGGCGGGGACAGCAGTTTGATCTGGTGATTCTCGATCCGCCCACATTCTCCCGTTCGAAGGAATGGGGGCCCTTTCAAGTGGTTCGTGACCTCGGTAAGTTGGTCGACTTGAGTGTTTCATTAGTGCGCCCGGGTGGCCGAATCCTGGTGTCGTCCAATGCGCTTCGATGGGAGCCCGCCCGATTCGTGGAAGTGATTTCGAGCGCGGTCGAACGCGCGGGACGGAAGATCGGGCGGCAATGCTTTGCGACGCAACCGTGGGATTTTGGAAGGGTGTCGGCTTCCGAAGCCTACCTGAAAACGTGGTGGTTGGAGCTGAAATGAATCGCGCTCCGGGGCACCGCTAGCGGATGGCAGTGTCGGGGGGGCGTGGGCACAGAAGGTGGCTTGGTTGCGGGACGTCGGTTTGGGGTTTGCGGGTTCATGGGGGCCGCAGTGGCATCGCGGGTGGGATTGGACTTGTTTCGCGGCGACCTTACTGTTTGAGTTTACCGGAAGGCTATGAAAACGATTTCTCATTGGTTTGCTCTTGGTGCGGCGTTATGCCTGCTAGGCTGTGGGGGCGGAATTCCTGAAGAAGTGGCTGCTGACATCGATGTGTCGGCTTTGCTCGAACAACTCAAGAGTGCCGACGCCGCCACGCGATTGACGGCTTGCGTATCCCTGAGCGAAGGGCTGCACAATGCCGCGCCGGCATTGGATCCGTTGATTGAGGTGATGCGGAGTGATAAAGATCCCAGCGTTCGGGAGATGGCCGGCTATGCGATCTATCAGATGGGTGAAGAAATCGGAAAACCCGCGATGGCAATGGTCAAGGAGCGTTATGACAAAGAGCGGGCACAGGGGGTGCGATCGATGTTGATCAATCTATGGAATCAGCTCGAGCCTGAAACAAGCCCGGTGGCTGGGGTTGGCAATCGCCCTTAAACGAGGCCGGTGGGGGTGGGACCGCGGAGCCGCTGCGAGAGGCCAAGGTGACGGTCGAGTTGGAGCAACGCTTTGAGTTGCTCGAAAGACATCGCAGAGGCGGCGAGGGCGTCGGCTTTTCCCGTCGTCAAAAAGGCTTGGCAGAGGTCCTCGATGGCTCGCGCCGTCACCATCAGCGTTTCGATGGGCAGGACGGCAAATTTATAGCCGAGGTCCTTGAGTTGATCGGTCGACAGAATGGGCGTTTTCCCCCCGGACAAGAGATTCGCCAGGAGTGGGTGGGGGACAGAGGTTGCAATTTCTTCCAGCTCCGCTCGACTTTCGGGGGCCTCGATGAAGGCAACGTTGGCCCCCGCCTTGCAGTAGGCCTTCACGCGTTGGATGGCTTCCTCGAGTCCGTGAACCTGGCGGGCGTCGGTTCTTGCGATGAGCGTGAATTTGGGGTCTGAGAGGGCCGCTCTGGCGGCTCGGATTTTGAGCACCATCTCCTCTGCGGGAATCACTTGTTTTTCCCTGAAATGGCCGCAACGTTTCGGCATGACCTGATCCTCCAAGATCAGGCCTGCGGCTCCTGCTCTTTCGAAGCTTCGGGCGGTGAATTGGACGTTGTGCAAATCGCCATGGCCGGTGTCGGCATCGGCGATGATCGGGACGTTGACGGCGGCCGTGATCCTGCGAATGGCCTCGGTCATATCGGTCGCTGAGATGAAGTTGAGATCCGGTAGCCCGTAAAGCGAGGCGGTGATGCCGAATCCCCCGATGAAGAGCACCTCGACGCCCGCCCGCTCGGCGATCAGGGCTGAAAAGGCATCGTGGATCGCGAGACTCGGGAGGAGTCCCGGTCGCTGGATTCGTTGGGCAAGGATTTCCGAGGGCGATGGCATCGCGACGCGCTTCCCAGCTAGCGGTCCCAGGACTGGAAGCCGGGAGCGTGAGTCCTAATGGTCCAGAGCGTTCCTCCAGCGGTGATGAAAAGATCCCGAGAATCGCGGCCGCCGAAGGCGCAGTTGGTCACTTCGTCGTGTGGAATCGCAACAAAATCAATCAGCTCGTCTTCGGGGGAAAACACGTAGATTCCCCCGAGAAAAGGGTCGGCCGTTTCCGCAGGCGGGTTGGCTTGGGTCCGCCCGCCCGCAACGTAAAGGAAGCCCGCGTGGTCCCGCGCCATGCCATCGGGACCGCGACCACTTTTCCAATCGTAGATGAGTTCTTGGCTGTCGATGTCCACCGTGCCATCGCGGAGGAGCCGGAATTTCCAGAGCTGACGCGCTCCTCCGACGTTGTTGTTGTTGTTGTCCGCAATATAGATGAACCGGTCGTCTGGCGTGATGAACAACCCATTCGGGCGGTCAACTTCGTGAGTGATGATGCGGCTGACTCCACCGTCGGGATCGATTCGGTAAACGCCTTCGATCGCCCGCCCCTCCGGGTCGCGTTGTTCCATGCCCTCTCGATCCCCGTAGCGAGGATCGGTGAAATAGATTCGCCCCTGAGAATCGAGGGTGAGGTCATTGGGCTGATTGTATCGTTTCCCTTCATACTCATCGGTGAGAACGGTGAGTCTGTCCTCGGCGTCCAGTCGAGTGACTCGGCGTTG
>DEAY01000166.1 GCA_002348345.1 Verrucomicrobia bacterium UBA2970 | reverse complement strand
CTGGCTCTGGCTCTGGCTCTGGGACAACCACCTCGACGCTCGCCTGTTGGGAACGAATGGAGTGGGTCGAAGTAAAGACGACCACGCCATAACTGCCGCGATCCCCGGCCGAAGCCGCTTCGACGGTATAGCTTGCTTGATTGGCACCAACGATGTCGCTCCCGTTCAACTGCCACTGATAGCTCAGGTCTGCCGCCCCGGTTGCCGCGATCGAGAGACTGAAACCCTCTCCCGCCGCCAGAGAAGTGCCCTGGGGTTGCTCCGAGATGGTGAGCGGATTGTCATCGTCCGAGAGCACAAAATCCTTGTCCCAGACGGAGGGTGCCGGTGCGGTCACAAGGACGGAAGAACCAATGGAAAGCGTCGGTTCCTCCGGGGCCCAGGAGCCGTTGCCATAAACGGCGGCCGGCAAGAAGCTCCCATCCTGATCCACCGTCGAAATCGTCATTCCATCAATGGTGGGAAATCCCAGGTCGGTTGAGATCAACCCAGTGAGAGGGAGGATGCTCGAGCGGAGGGAATCGCCTGCCGGAACAAAGTTCTCGAGCATTCCGGTCACTGGCTTCCCGACGCTATTCCACACAAACGCGCTTGGACTCGATGCCAGAGCGCCCTCCCCCGGTGTCAGTGTCATTTCCGGGATCGACCACGCCCCCGGATCCGCGGCAAAGGAATTCGTTTCCCAGGTGCCGTTTGAAAGTTTGATCAAGGCGAATCCGTCAGGGGCATTGGGAATGAGATCTTGGACACGGTTGGAGCCCGTCGCCAATGGGTTGGCGATCAGCGAAAATCCCTGCGGGATCTCAATGGGGGCAAAGCCGACTCCGGCGCCCTGGCCGGAAACATGAGCCGACAGAGTCATTCCGATCACACCCGCCGCGAACGCCCAGTAGTTCTTTGATTGAATTCTATTCTGCTCCATACCCGTGGATCTTTCAGTGGCACAATTTATCTGATGTGTCATATCAGGATGTTAGTCGATGTCAAAGTTATTCCCGGCAAGCAGTTTCTGCCGAAAAAATAATTTTCATTCCCCTGAATGAACCGCTATTACGTCCTCCATGACCACAGTGACTTGGCTTCCACATTCGGTCCGTTTTGCTTCGGCATTGTTTGCCACGATGGCCTACCTGTGGGGCGAGGCTAGCTGGCCGCAATTTCGAGGTCCTTCAGGCCAAGGGGTGTCGGCAGCAGAAAAGTTGCCAGATTCCTGGAGCGAAGAACGCGGCGTGGTCTGGAAAACAAGGATTCATGGCCGGGGTTGGTCCTCCCCTGTGATCCAGGGGAATCAGATTTGGCTGACCACCGCCACCGAAGATGGAAAAGCCTTGTCCGGGTTATGCGTGGAGGCTGACTCCGGCAAGATTCTTTACGACCAAGTTCTCTTCCGGGTGGATGAGCCCCAATACGCGCACAAGTTCAACAGCTATGCTTCCCCTTCACCGCTGATCGACGGGAAGCGAGTCTATTTGACGTTCGGTTCCGAAGGCACCGCCTGTCTGGATCGAGACAGCGATCAGGTTCTTTGGCAACGAACCGATATTGAGTGCAACCATTTCCGCGGGGCGGGCTCATCTCCGATCCTCCATGGGGGACTGCTGATCATGAATTTCGACGGCAGTGATCATCAATTCGTGTTGGCCTTGGATAAGTTGACAGGCAAGACCGTCTGGCGCACGAAACGGTCGATCGATTTTCAGGATCTGGACGCGAATGGAAGGCCGGATCGGGACGGGGATTGGCGGAAGGGGTTTTCCACCCCTCATATCGCGCGTTTCGGCGATCGGCCGCTGTTGCTCAGTATCGGATCAATGGGACTCTACGGCTACGAACCCTCCACCGGTCAGGAGATCTGGCGGGTGGAGTCCCGGGTGGGCCATTCGGCTAGCACCCGGCCCACCATCGCTGATGATCGAATCGTCTATTGTACTGGGTTTTCGAAGGGAGAACTTTGGTGCGTGAAGCCCGGAGGCAAGGGGAATGTTTCGGGGTCTCACGTGCTCTGGAAACTGAAACGAAGCGTTTCCAATAAACCTTCCCTAATCCTCAGGGAGGGGTTGATTTTCATGATTCACGATGGGGGAGTGGCATCCTGTGTCGATCTTGAAACGGGCAAACCGGTTTGGCAGGAGCGGGTGGGCGGAAACTACTCGGCTTCCCCCCTCCTTCATCGGGACAAGATTTATTTCTTCAGTGAAGAAGGGAAAACCTCGATTGTCGAGGCCTCAAAAGAGTTCAAAATCCTCTCGGTCAATCATCTCGATGACGGCTTCATGGCCTCGCCTGCAGTTTCAGACAACGCCCTCATCCTTCGGACCAAATCGGCGCTTTACCGAATTGAATAGTCCGGGAAGTCCCGAGGGCACCGGGGGCTGTCTAGGCCTTTTCGGCTTCCGGTTCGGGACGTTTCTCCTTCTCGCCCTTCTTGCGTTCGTTGTGGTAGTAGGAGGCGTAGTAGCGGTTCTGGTAATAGTAGTAGGAGTAGTAGTAGGAATCCTTACCCTCGAAATCGATGTCGTTGATCACGCATCCGATGATTTTGACCCCGGCATCCTGGATCCGTTGCACCGAGCGGCGCGCGTGATCACGACGGATCTTGTTGAATTTTGTCACGAAGACGGTCCCATCACAGAGCGAGGCCACGACAAGGGGATCGCTCACCGCCGAGACGGGAGGGCAGTCGAGAATGACTCGGTCGTACTTACTCTTCGCCTCCTCGATAAACTCTCTCATTTTATCGGAACCGACCAGTTCCGAGGGGTTCGTGGGAACGGTGCCGCTGCAGAGCAGGTCGAGGTTGGGAACTTCAGTGGTGTGGATAGCTTCGTCGACCGAATTGATTGTGCTGACCGCCGCCTAGAAAACTGG
>DEAY01000378.1 GCA_002348345.1 Verrucomicrobia bacterium UBA2970 | reverse complement strand
AACCGAACCGTCTATCTGATGCGGGGCACCGACCAATCTGGCCGGAATGATTTTCGGGTGCGCTACTAATCGCCCAACCCGTCGGTCCTGGCGCTTTTCTTGAGGGAATCCATTGGTTTAAGCAAGGCCTGATCCCGCTCCCGGGGATCGCTTCAGAATGGAACCGGGGCCAAATGATTGGGGAAAGGGGGGGCTTTGAATCACCGATTTCACACCCTGCCCAGCGCCAGCCTGAGCCTCCCGCGGCGGACCGTTTCATTGAGCTTGAGGGGCATCGGCTTCTGCCGGGTTGTTTCCCCAATGGGATGGTTCTCAGGTTGTAGACTTCCTTCCTGATCGATAAGGACGTTGGAGCTACGTGCCTTTCAGTGATGTCGTCTCCCCATCCGCAGATTTTGAACCGCCTCCCTTGTCAGCCGCAATCAAAGCCATTCCCTCAGAATTCATCTCCTGATTCCTGGTAAAGGTTCCCATTCTCATCGAGATTCCAATCTTCATTGAACTCAAATTCCGGGCCAACGAAGCCGCTGGAAACGTCCAACAACAGGTAAATCGCCACGAGTAGCGCTTGTCCTATCATGATACAGGCGACAATCAGTTTTTGATTGCCATTGACTGGATGTAACGAGTTGCCTTCGCTGTCTTTGTACTTCTCAGCTAACAGCAAGCAAACGTCCACCAGGCTCCAGATGCTACACCCGCCACAAGTGATCAACTTCAAGACACCCAAGCCTGTGCTACCGGTGAAAAACCGATCGATCCCCAACCAACCACCAAAAATCGCGATGAGACTTGTTGAAAACCAGTCTGGGCCAGTCGATTTGCGAGGAGTGCGGGGATAACGCCCTGGAGACCTTGGCATAGTTTCGGATGGGGCGCTTGACGACGATGGAGTCCCCGATTGCTTGGTCGCGGGTGTCAGTGACAATTTGGAACCCTCAACTTGTTTCTCGGGCAAGATCGTCTTCCCATGACAATGCGGGCAGTCAATTGTCATGCCTGATGCCTCGACTGGTGCCTCGATATGTCCTCCACAATGTCCGCAACTACATTTAAAAGTTTCCTCACTCATAATCGTTTATGTTGAATTGCGATGTGCTCTATTTGATTACTTCTAAACCAGATTTCTAAGGACGCTGTAGGTCAGCACCAGTCCAGTGAAATACCTGAGCACACAGTTCCAATGATCGTTGAACAACGGCTCAGTCCAGAGGCGGAATCGCTCTGAGAGAAAGAATGGTATACCGCTGACAATCCCCCCGAGGCTGCAAATAAACAGCAACGGATTGTAGTGGTAGGCCGCTAGGAATTCTCCATGGACTACGGCATGAGCGGCTCTCAATCCACCACATCCAGCACAGGATAAACCGGTGAGCCAGTTGAAAAGGCATCGTGGGTAAAAACCAGTTGTTTCCGGGTCGAATACATACAAAAAGCCGATCACAATGCTCCCGGTCATGGCCCCGATTACAGCACCGGACTTGCTCGTGAGGGTGGAAGTGATCACGAGCGAATGAGGCTTTTTGGGTTTGTTTAGTGTTGTGCGCATTGAGCCAGTATCGGTGATAGGCTATAGCTAACCCATAGGATCATAGAGGAGCATGGTTGGTGGGAAACATGTGGTTTTAATGAGGTATAATTCCCTGGGGTGTGCGGATTGATGTTTTTTTAACAATTGAATAATACATAGCTTTTAAGCTGTTGACTCAATTACAGAATCGGGGAGGCTTTGTAATTTGTTCAATGCAAAGTATTGAAATTTCTTGTTTGTCATGAAACAATGAGGAAAGAGGTAATCGGTAAAGCGATCCAACAAAAGAAGGGAGCGTTGGTCGACCATAGGCGGTATTGTTATGTCCAAATCATCTATGTTCCGCCTCTAAAAAGAAGCAGGCTTGTTTAACATAAACCGCAGGTGATTTGGTGGGAAAATAATCCTCAGAGTCCTGACAGAGTTCGAAGAAGGAGAGAAGGTCGAAGCTGTAGGTGCACTGAAGGATGCGGCAGGGAAAGAGCCTTTACATAGAGGCGGCCTGCGGTGGTTTGAGCGATTCCCGATGTTGGGAACTCGAGTTAGATCGGATCGGATAGCAGTGATTCGGCTGCCGCCCGGCCGCTGACCAGGGCTGAATCCAGTGAGGCAAGGCCACAATGATCTCCGCAGCGGTAGACCCCGGGTCTTACTCGTGGGTGCTCGGAGGGCGGTCGCGTTTGGTGCGGCGTTGCGTTGGGAATGTGGTAATTACGAAGGAGGCGCCAATCATTGACCTGTGCTCCGAACCAGGAGGCCAGTTGGGTTCTCGTTTGTTGCTCCAATGCGGCCTGATCCCGACCTCCCGAGTCCAGGAGGGTGGCGGAGATCAAGGCTTTGCCCTCGGGAGCGTAATCCGGAGACACCGCGCTCATGACGGACAGGTTGTTGATGGGGCCCGCCCCGTCGCCGTTGAGGATGAGAAGGGGATCGGGAATGGGGGCCGAGTCGGCGCTGAAGTAGAGACAGCGGACTGAATTGAATTGAGGGGGATCGCCTTTGGTCTCCAGTAATCTCGCCGCTTGGGCGGCGTCCGTCGCGACCACCACGGCGCGGGCGCGAGGTCTTTCGCCGTTCTCCAGCCGGATTCCACCCAGTTCCAGGGCCGCAACCGGGGTGCCAAGTCGAAGGGTTGGCTCGGGCAGTGACGCGGCCAGTTGGCGGGGGATTTCCCCCATTCCAAGAGCCGGAACAGCCGTGTCGCCAGCACTGAAGTAGCGCCAGACCGAGGCAAACTTTCGTGCGGTGGTCTCCAACTCGTTTTCTAGAAAAACGCCTCCCAGAAAGGGTCTCAGAAAACGTTCGATCATCGAATGCGAAAAGCCCTCGGCACGAAGAGCCGACAGCGTGTCCTGATCGGGGCCGAACTGGTATCGTTGGGTTCCAAGGACCCTCAGCCGGCCCATCCGGAGTTTGTCCCCCAGGGAGCCGATCGGGGTGAAGAGGCTCGCGATGCCGGAGAGCGGCTGGCGGAGAGGATCGGCAACGCGGTGCCACTTATTCTGGAAGCGAATCAAGGCCCCTGGGTAAAACGGGCGAAGGCGCAGGGCGCTGTAATCCAGAAGCCGTTTGGCTTCCGGATAGGCGGTGAGCAGGACCTGGAATCCACGGTCGAGCCGGAATCCATCGACCAGATCGGTTCGGATCCGACCGCCGACCGCGTCGTCCGCTTCGTAGAGATGGACCGTTTTTCCGGCATCAACGAGGGTCCGGGCGCACGAGAGTCCCGCGACTCCTCCGCCGATGATGATGGCGTCTGTCTGGTTTTCCATGGCGATCTCGCGTCTCGATGGGGCCTTTCTTGAAGGGATGAAGGAGCCTGCCATCGTCGAGCTCAAGGGGAGTCTTCCACGCCTTGTGTCCTTTTTCCAGCAAGCGCCTTCCCAACCTGCGGGATGCAAGAATGGCCCTGGCGGGCCGCCGGCATTCCATTGCAGCGCGAATCCCCTGTTTGGTGCGGAGGCTTGTGACTAAACCGTGGGGATGGGGTGTGGCTTTCGCTCGCGAGAATGCGTCGCTACCTGGAAGGATTCGGATCGTCCGGAGCACCGTGGGCAAGCGTGGCGATCATCCGCCAACCCTCACTCTTTTTCATCCACACGTAGGTGAAACCAGTCCGCCCGGGGGAGATGGCGCTTCCATCCTCTCTGAGCCGTTCTGAAAACAAGTCCACGAACGCGAGATTCCTGCCGGCCATCGAGACCTCCAGATCCTCCACGATGAAACGCTCCAGTCCCTCGGCCTTGAATTGCTTGAGATATCCGTCGAGCTTCTCGAACGCGACTTCCTGGGTCATCACCGAGGCATGCGTTCTGGCTCCCATGAAGCTCCGGGAAATCCGCGGGGTCTGCCAGATCCTCTCGGTGACATCTTTGGCGGGGGTGTCCCCATTCAGATACCCGATGTATTGTCCCATCAACTCGCTCAACCGGGTGGCCGTTTCAGGGGTGGGGGAGGGCGCTCCGCCCGGCTCCGGTTGGCCGGATGCCAGGATAATCCGCCAGCCCTCGTCGGTCCTGAGACAAACGTAATGGCCCAAGCGCCGGGCTGGAGGGATCGCCTTTCCATTGGCTTGTCGTCGGGAAAAGAGCATTGTGGCGACGGCCATATCCGGCCCGGCCCAACGAAACTCCAGATCATGGACGACCGATCTCGCCCAGCCCTTGGCCCGGATCTTCTTTATGGTATCCGAGAAGGCTTGTTCCACTTCCCCGGGGGTTTCCCTCACGAGATGTTCTCCCGTTTCGGGGCTAACGACCATCACGGGGGCGGCATAGATGCTCCTGGCGATGGCCTCGGTGTCGGCGGCATTGAACAAGCCGACATACCGTTCCAAGTGTTCTTTCAATCCTCCGGATACATCAGGTTCGGTTTGAGGGATAGAATGGCAAGCGCTGCCCAAGATCAGGGTTGCGACCACCATGAACGAAAGCGCGAAGCGCTCGTGGCTCGTTCCTCCGATCTCATTGAATTCAGGTCTCATCACAGAATCCATCTTGAACCACTCTGAGCACTTCCAGCGTGGTCGGCAATCCTTCATCACTCGCGTTGCAGTGGTTTCGTTCTATTCCCTCTGACGACGCTTCTCCAAGCTCTCAAGTTCCCGGTTGAGTTGATCCAGGTGGGATTCCACTCTGGATGCCCGCTTTTCCAGTTGTTCGCGCTCGCCCTCCGATTCCTCATCCCGGCCATCGAGCTGCTCCAGGGTCTCAGCCAGTTCCTTCAGGTGGGCCATTGCCTCACGACGCTGTTCGATGAGTTTCTCAAAATCGCCGTCAGATTCGGATGGGTGATGGCGATGTTCCTCCTCATGACATTCATGCTGTTCCATCTCCTCGTGAATGCGCTTGGCTCGGAGCTCGAGCCTCCTGGCTTGATGATGCTTTCCGTCCTCGTGCAACGCCTCGATCTCCCGATGGAGGTGGCGCAGTTCGTTTTCGAGCTCCTCGTTTTCACAGGGGAATTCTTCGTCCTCCTCCCTTTCCTCGTCGAGGTCGCGGCTCATGTGAAAGATTTCATCTCGGGTTTGATGCCCTCTATCCTGGAGACGATCCTGAAGAAGACTCACCTTCTCGAGCTGTCTTGAAAGCTCCCTTTTTTCCGTCTCGTTCTCGGCGAATTCGAGTTCCACCTCCAGACTGATGCGGTCGAGGTCGAGTCGATGAATGCGCTCGATCACGTCGTTGTATTTTTCGAGCAACACGGTGACCTCGATCTCCACGACCTGGCGTTTGATCTCACGGGCGAACCCATGGCGGTGTTCCTTCGCGAAAACGGTTGGGGCAAAGGTCAGTCCGGCGACGGCGAATAGCAACAGGAGAGCGTGGTTTGATTTCATATCAGGTTGGGGAAGTTTAGGGAGCGCGAAGTGCCTTCGCAATGAGGGACTCGAGATTCGGGCGATCGTGGGCAAATCCCTCGATGCTTGTGAAGGACGGCGGCCAGACACGCCCCTGCTTTCGGTAATCAAACCCAACATATGTCAGGCTTACGTCATAAAAACTACTTTTTCTTGCCCTCTGCCAAAACAATGAATCACTCTTAAATAGTATTTGGATAGCCGGGCTCGATTTTCGGTAGGGTTTTCGGTAGTGAAGAACAAAATGAAAAACAAGAG
>DEAY01000500.1:1529-5698 GCA_002348345.1 Verrucomicrobia bacterium UBA2970 | reverse complement strand
ACTCATTGAGTGGCTTGTCATGCCCTGGAGGCGGCATGATCTCGTCAGGATCGGTTGCCGTGACTCGATGAACGAGTTGGCTGGTTGAACGATCGCCGGGAACGATTGCCCGATGACCGGATTTGAGTTTTATCAAAGCCTCTTCTTCGAGATCGAATCGAAGCCCCGCCTTCCGCTGTCCCTCATCGGGGCCATGACAGGCGTAACAATGTTCAGAAAGGATGGGCCTGATGTCTCGATTGAATGAAATCTTGGTCTCCACCCCCATGACGGATTGAAGGCCGCACCAAGTGAGAAGGCCCCCCAGGAAAGCGAGGGAGAAGTGGCCGGAAACGGTGCTTGAGTACTTCATGCTGGTTTCCCTCATCCTCGCTCTCCCGGAGGAATCGTGCAAGAAACAACAGACCACCGTCGGACGCGACCCTTTCGAGGAGTGGATTTGGGGATTGCACCGCCCCGGAGGCTTGGGGAATGGGATTTGAGGTGGCTGGAGGCGGGTGAGGGGATAAGGCCATCCCAAAATGAAGCTCATCCGGTTTGTCGTTTACGGGTTGAGGGCTCTCGAAAATGACCGGCCATCGTGATCGCTATAGCCTGTAAGGACGGAAAGGAAGAAAACAGTAAGAATCAAGATCACGATTCTTAGAGATAGCCCCGTTTGATGGAAGCCAGCGATACACCGGGAGAGGCTCGAACTCCCGGTCCCTCTGATTCTAAGTTAGATTTGGGTGGTTTGAGTTGGGTTGACGACCTTTGATGCAATGAGACAAAGAAGGGGAGCACTTTAAGGAATTCCTATTCGTCAAATAAGAGTTCCCCTGAAATCTTCGCAGTTTGATCAACCCCGGGCTGGAGGGCCGTCCTGCGGCAGCCACCCGCTCTTGATCGGGAACCGCTTTCCGTAAACGTCGATGATCAATTTGATGCCACTTTTATGGCCGATCTCTAGGACGCTGACACAGGGGGAGTCCAGCTTATGAGGTTTGCGCAACGGGATTCCGAGATGCTCACATGCCTTGGTGATGGCATGTCCCTTCCCCTCTGCCCGATCAAGCTTATTGGGGAGCTAAGTCGGTGTCTGGGGCTTTCTTAGCCCTAAAAAACCCTTGATTGGATAAACTGATATCCGCCTCCAGCGTGACCACGTTTCCAGTGCCCTCCTCAACTCCGACTACCTCCCAAAGTGGATTATTCATGGTTTCGGTTCGTTCGATCAAATACGAGACGCCGGGCTGTGTTGAAAAACTAAACTGGAGCCTCCCATCCACCAACGCCGCTGAGATTATTTGGATGCCTTCCATGTCGGATTCTTGATCACCGCCTTCCGTTACAAAGAAATCGTCATACCGGTAGAATCGTGGATCGAACTCACCCGAATCCCTTTCCAAGGAGGTAAGATGCCAGGTAATGTATCCATCCTCCTCGCCTAACTCCAATTGCTCTTCAGTTTGAATCAAGTCAATCATCGTCGTCCTGTCAGCCTCTTGAGCGTGCGCGAGGGCATCAAAGGTCACCTGCAACTCCACCTCATCAAATTCCTCTGAAAACTCGGCTCTCAGTTCAGAATTGTAGTAATTAAAGCCCTTCCACATTCCCGATAATGCGGATCGGTTTTGAACGTAGGACAGGTCGCGGGTACCGGTTTATTGAGAACATCGGTAATTGGCTCAGTCCCAAGATGGATGCTGGAAGGCTCAGTTCGTTCCCTGATGAGATGGCGACGAGAGAGGTGGTTTTTGCGTCGATTCTGATGGAGAGTTGCCTCGGTGCAGGAACATGATCAGCGAGGGTTGACGAGGTGATCCGCAAGATCGAGTGATACTATTCTGGTGGGTGGCAAATGGGTATGGTTAGCCACGTGGGGTGCCACGAATTGGTCGTGAAAAGGAATTGTCGCTCAACAGGAGTAGCCAAAGGGTAGGAGTTTCCACTGTCTCAATATGGAGCGTGAGATCTTTGCGTGTGTAAATCTTTGGTTTTGAAAGTTTTCAGTGGTACACCGGGAGAGACTCGAACTCCCAACCCTCTGATCCGAAGTCAGATGCTCTATCCAATTGAGCTACCGGTGCATCGATAGGGGAGGGGACTATGAGTGGTTCCGGATGGTTTCGTCAATAACGAAGCGGTCAGGGGTGGGGTTTTCCTGCCCTGGCCGCTGAAGTGAGACGATCGTTGCCTTTTGGGCCTATTGGGTCGGCGCGGGCTGGAGGCGATAATAGCGCTGACCGAACTCCGACCCTGGAAGGGTAAGCAGCGGATTGCTTTGGTTTTCCTCCGTCATCCAGTCAACAGGATTCTCCGAACGTTTGATGATGAAACGACCTGTGATTGCCGCCTAGAAAACTGGCCCAAAACGAGTGAGAGGATTTGAATAACGACAACAGTCGAAATGAAGCAAAAGAGACGCAAGCCAGAAGAGGTTGTTCAATTGCTCTGAAACCGCGACGGCAGCGATCTAAATCAAGAGGCGTTTTGTTGCCATGAACAGATCTCTATTGCCAATCTGCTTCGGTGGAGGAAGGAAGACGGGGAGATGGATGAGACCGATGCTAAGTGTGTGAAAGCGCTAGAGAAGGAAAACGCGGAGTTCAAACGATCCATGCTGACGCGATGTGAGGCATCAAGGTCCTGAAGGAGACCATTGAAAAAAAGAGCTGTGAGCATAACGCATCGAAGGGACTGGGCTCGAAAGGTCGTCTCGGCGAGGCGCTGCAGTTAACGCCAGGTCTGTAGCTACTTCAATCAGTCATCGCAGCCTTGGGATGAGAACGCCGTCAGTGTTCGCGAGAGACCAGGAAATGAGAACGACTGGGGAGAGATCGGCCCCGAAGGTCCATCCTTCGTTCTGAATCACGATCTCCATTGGGGAGGGATCCTGCCAACTGGAGAACCAAGACCAACAATAACCCAAGGGTTTCTCGCTCAACCGGGGCCAGACACTGGAGGGGTGGTAAATGGACTGGAGTTAGTGGCAGGCTTTTGGGATGGTATGGATAAATCTTTCACCGTCTTGTTTTAGTGCTTCGATCACGGCGTCGATTTTTGTCCAGTCCCAATCGCGGTTCATCGCCGTTTTCAGGGTGGTTAGCAGTTGTTCCGGGGTGGCTGTTGTGGGGCAATAGCAGTCCATGAGGTCGAATGTTTCCAGGAGACTGACTACTTTTGAGGGGCTTTCCTTGGAGTGCGGATTGATTTCGAGAGCCAAGAAGGGGACTTTGTTTTTGAGACAAAAAATCATGCCGTGCATTCGTTCGGTGACGATGAAGTCGAAGTATCCAATGGCCCGGGCCCAATCTCGAGGAGTCAGTGGGCGTTGGTAGAAGGAGTGATCTGAAAACTCGTTTTGCGTTGTCAAGCTGACGAGTTCCCATTCTTGTCCTTTGAGTGCTTTGATGAGCGGGAGGTACTTCTCTTTATTCCCCATCATGAGCCCAAGTTTCCTCTTGTCTTCAGCGAGTCCCCAAGACTTGAGTTTTGACTCGACTTCTTTGGCGTTGGGATTGATCTGATTAAGCGGAACACACAGGGTCGGGTCCGGGACCAGCGTTGCCTGGTTGGCTAATTGAGGATCGAGGTGGTTCAGGAGCCCGATGGTCTTCTGATCGCGAACGGAGATTCCCGTGAAAGCCTGGAGCAAAGACTTCATTTTCCTTTGATGACGTTTCGGGGCTAGTTGCCAGTCAAAGGAACCGATGGATGCCGCATAGGAGAATTTTGGGATCTCAAGAGGATGTGGGAGCCAATAGGCATTGGGGAATTTTGGAAAAAAGGGTTCTTTCTGTCTGGCGAATACACCACCCGGGATTAGTTTGCGGAACGTTCTTGTGTATCGCAATGTCCAGACCACGTCACTGCCGACCACGAGGACGTCGTAGTTTCGTTCAAGTTCTTGATAGAAATCCGGGCCAGGAATGCTGTTCCAGTGCTGTTTGGAGCATGGTAGCCAGTGAATGGCTGAATGGGCGATTGCCTCCTTTCTCGGGTCTGATGGTGGACCATAGACTGCCGCCTTGGCGGGGTACCTCAGATCAACGATCTCGGCCTCCATGCCAGCAGTGGTTTTGAGGAGTTGGACGAGGCAGTATGCTTGCAGTACGGCACCTTCGTTGTAGCCGTAGTGAAGCGTGAGGATGCCGGCTTTGAGAGGCTTGCGGCTGGGACTCCCTTCC
>DEAY01000500.1:0-1209 GCA_002348345.1 Verrucomicrobia bacterium UBA2970 | reverse complement strand
TCTCCCTTCCATGGTGAGTGGGTTAGCGATCGATTGTGAGATCGAGATCAATCATGAAAAGTGGCCAACTGGTCCTCGGGAGCACGAGTAGAGGCGGCGGCGACATAATCGTCCCGGAGGAGGCCTAAGCCGATCAACATGATCACGCAATGGCGATCCTCCACGACGCCGGTGGCACGGATCGCTTGATCCTGTTCAATGGTCGCTGCCCAGTTGAGGCAGCAGGTGCCATAGCCCATGGCATGGAATGCCAAAACGAGGGACATGGCGAAGAGTCCTCCTTCAACCCAAGGTTGGTTGCGCTCACTCAGGTCGAGAAAGCTCGAGAGATCACAGGTAACCACCGCCACATGAGCGATCTCTGATTCGAATCCGGTATTGCCTCCTTGAATCTCCAACGCCCGTTTCATTAAGGGGCCCTTGTTGATGTAGTGGACTCGACAGGGGTGCCGATTGCAGGCTGCAGGGCCGCTGTGAGCCATTCGGGCAGCCAGGAGGAGGTGTTGTTTGGGAATGGTGCCTTCACGGAACATTCGAGTGCTGTGTCTTGTCTCGAACAGGGCGGATAATTGTGAGTCAGTAAAGCGAGGCGATTGAACCGCACGGAGGCTCAGGGCTCCCCCTTCGATATCGGGAGATTCATGCTCGTCTTTGTGGGTTTCAAGGAAACGATTGAGGCTATCCAAGAATGTCTGGGGAGTTTCGCCGTGTTCAAGAAGGTGTCGCTGATAGGCTTCTAGGACCCGGAAGGTGTAGCAGTGAAGCCATCGCGAACCCTCATCAAATTGCATCGCGCGATAGGTTTTCATGATCAATTCAGCCTTGTCCCGACCAAAGAATCCCCGAGGAACCGCCATGGTGAGTCCTTTCTCGATCGAGTGAAGCACCATGAGAAGAAAGGCCCCGCGCTGTAGGTCGTTGGAAAATCTGCGATTGGGGGCAGCGTGTTTTCGGTAGCGCCGGTAGTCAAACAAATACACCTGCAACATCCGTAGTTCAAATCGTGCGAGATGGCGGGCACGTTTGATATACTTTAACAGCATGATCTAGGTGGGGATCAGACGTTCAAGTGAAGTCTCCTACTGCTCTTGGAGAAGGGCGGCATAGGCGGGGCACTCTCGCAGGAAGGTTTCGTGACCGTCGTCGGCAATAATGGATCCGCTCTCGAAGACGAAGATATTCGAGCAAAAGCGAATCGAAGCCGCACGA
>DEAY01000105.1:7202-10753 GCA_002348345.1 Verrucomicrobia bacterium UBA2970 | reverse complement strand
CTTCCCTCACCAACACCGTGGTTTCGTCTGTCGCGGCCCGTCTGACCTCCAGTTGAGACACGGCCAGTTTGAGAAACGCCTCCACGTTGACGGGATCCAATCGAGCCACGACCTCCCCCTGTTGCACCGCGTCTCCCTCCTCCACGAAGATTTCGGTGATCTTTCCCGTCACCTTGGACGAGACGGTGGCGCTCCGCCTGGCGGTCACGTAACCCGTCGCATTGAGGACGGTCTCGTTCATTCGGCCGACCGGGGCCTGCGGCACCCGGTGGGTTTCCACCTCCAGGCGTTCCGCTCTTGTTCCGACAAAAAAAAGCCCAGCCCCCCCGATTCCCATGACCAGGATGATGACACCCGCCATCCAGCGTCTCGACGCCCCTCCCTGCGCACCCGACCGGTCGATCTTCAAGTCTTGGATGTTCCCGCCGGCCATTGACTCCTCAACATGCCCCTGTCCAATTAAAAATCAAGGACAAGTCCCCGGCTCCTCGAGCCGGTTCCCGCTCAAGATCGATTCCGAACTCTTCCAAAGAGGGTCCCGACAAAAACCGGCTCGACGACTGCCGTCGAATCCATACATTCCTCCCCATACATGACCGATCCACGATACGAGACACTGGCCAAACTCTTGATCAATTACTCCGTCTCCCTCCAGCAGGGGGATCACCTTCTGATCGACGTCAGCGATATCCCGGAATCCTTCACCATCGAGCTGATTCGGGCAGCACGCAAGGCCGGCGCCACCCCCATCGTCGAAACCCGCAGCACTCGGATCGCTCGGGAAACGCTGCGGGGAATGACCGAAGCTCAAGCCAAACTGGTTCGCGACCTGGAGATGCATCGCATGAAGCGGATGCAGGCCTACATCGCGATCCGAGGGGCCGCCAACGCAAACGAGAACACCGACGTACCCAGCCAACGAATGGCGACCTACAGCAAGACCCTCCGGCCGGTTCAGAATTATCGAGTCAACAAGACGCGCTGGTGCGTCCTGAGATGGCCCACACCCAGCATGGCACAGGCCGCCGGGATGAGCACCGAGGCCTTCGAGGACCTCTTCTTCGAAGTCTGCACTCTCGATTATCGCCGGATGGGCCGGGCCATGAAGCCCCTCGTCCGCCGAATGCAGCAGGCGGATCGGGTCCACCTCAAAGCACCCGGGACGGATCTAACCTTCAGCATCAAAGGGATCGGAGCGCAGGGTTGTCAGGGCGATCGCAACATCCCCGACGGTGAAGTCTTCTCCTGTCCCATCAAAACCTCGGTCGAGGGGGTGATTCAATTCAACACACCCACCCTCTACGCCGGCACGAAGTTTGAGAATGTCCGGCTCGAGTTCGAGAAAGGGAAGATCGTTAAGGCAACTGCCAATGATCCCAAACGACTGAACCAGATTCTCGATACCGACCCCGGCGCCCGATACATCGGGGAGTTCTCTCTGGGATTCAACCCCCGAATCCTCAACCCCATGTGCGATATCCTCTTCGATGAAAAAATCGCTGGCTCGCTCCACTTTACCCCCGGCCAAGCCTACGAGGAGTGCGACAACGGGAACCGCTCCGCGGTCCATTGGGACATGGTCCTCATTCAACGCCCAGAATGGGGCGGCGGCGAGGTTTGGTTTGACAAAACGCTGATCCGGAAGAACGGACTCTTCCAACCCAAGGACCTCCTGAGACTCAATCCCAAGGCCCTCCTGGGCAAAGGCCGCTAGGGCCCCCAAACGGCCTCCCCCAAGAAAATCAAACGGCCGCGGCGGATTCTGCTTGTGTCCGTCGGCGGGTCTGCTACGAAAACAACCTTTTTTATGGCGTCCTATGGGTGCACGACTCGGAATTCTGGGATCAGGTAGCGGGAGCAACATGGCTGCCATTGCCGAGGCCGTCCAGTCTGGCAGGCTCCCCGCGGAGCTCGTCCTGGTTCTGAGCGACCGACCCGATGCCCCGCTCCTGAAGGAGGCGGAGGCCCGGGGGATTCCCACCTCATATCTCGAGCCCGGGCCCTTCCAGAGCAAACTGAGCGACAACGCCGAACACGACTACATCGAGACGCTGCGGACCCACAGGGTCGATTGGGTCGTCTTGGCTGGGTTCATGCGGATCATCAAGAGCGCCTTTCTTCGGGCCTTTCCGGAACGCATCGTCAATATCCATCCCTCCCTCCTGCCCTCGTTTCCGGGCTTGAATGCCCCCAGGCAAGCCCTCCAATACGGCGTCCAGGTCACCGGTAGCACCGTCCACTTGGTAGACCAAGGCATCGACACCGGCGCCATCGTCGCCCAGGCGCCCGTCGCGGTGAAACCGAATGATACCCCAGAGCATCTCCACCAACGCATCAAAGCGATCGAGCACGAACTCTATCCCCAGGCGCTTGCCGATCTGGTCACCGGAACCCTCCGCATTGAGGGTCGCCAAGTGACACGAACTTCAACGCCAACGCCTGGATCACCTGACCCCGAACATCACGAATGAAGAAACGCAAAAATGTCCTTCGATTTGGTCTTCCAAAAGGAAGTCTGCAAGAAGCCACCATTGAAAAAATGGCGAAAGCCGGATTCAACATTTCCGTCAGCTCTCGTTCCTACCTCCCCTACGTGGACGACGACGAACTCGATGTCCGCATGATTCGGGCCCAAGAAGTCAGCCGATATGTGGAGCACGGTTACCTTGATTGCGGCATCACGGGAAAGGATTGGATCGAGGAAAACGGCTCCAAAGTCCATGAAATCGGCGAATTCCTCTTCAGCAAAGCGACCCGGCAAGCAGCCCGCTGGGTCCTCGCCGTGCCCGAGAAGTCGCCGATCAAGTCGGCCAAAGACCTTCAGGGGAAGCGGATAGCAACCGAAGTGGTCAATCTCACCAAAAAATACCTCCGCCGTCACAAAGTCAAAGCGGACGTCGAATTCTCCTGGGGGGCAACGGAGGTCAAAGCCCACGAACTGGTCGACGCGATCGTGGAAATCACCGAGACTGGGTCGTCCCTCCGAGCGAACAAACTCCGGGTGGTCGACACCCTGATGACCTCGACCCCCCGACTGATCGCCAACCGCGACGCCTGGGGAAATCCCTGGAAGCGCGCGAAACTGGAAACCCTCGCCCTCTTGCTTCGGGGCGCCCTGGATGCCGAGGTCAAGGTGGGCCTCAAGCTCAACATCAAGCAAAAGAATTTACCAAAACTATTGCAAAGTTTGCCAGCATTGCGTAATCCAACCATTTCCAATCTGAGTCAATCGGATTGGGTGGCGGTGGAAACCGTTATCGACGAGGCGATCGTTCGCGAGCTGATTCCCCAGCTTAAGCAACTCGGCGCCGAAGGAATCATTGAATACCCGCTCAACAAAGTGGTTTACTAAAGAGCGATCTGAAACGAGTTTATGGGTTCACTAAAGAAACGACGAAAAGCGAAGATCAACAAGCATAAGCGCCGGAAGAAACTCCGCGCTAACCGCCACAAGAAGCGTACCTGGCAGAAATAGCCGCCTGAAGCTTCAGGCCCATTCGATAATGTCGGACCGGCTGCCAAGGCAGCCGGCTTCCATTTACAGATTGACT
>DEAY01000105.1:0-6883 GCA_002348345.1 Verrucomicrobia bacterium UBA2970 | reverse complement strand
CTTCCATTTACAGATTGACTTGCCCCGCCATGAAGCGATCCGAACGATTTCCACTCTTCGGTGCCTGGTTCGCCCCCCTTGGACTGGCAGTCACCCTCCCCTTCGCGTCTCTCCTGGGCCAAGAGAACGCTGGTTCCATCGAGAGGTCTCCGGAGTCCTCCAATTTGGAAGCCGGTGCCGAATCCAGAGAGCGCCGCATCCAGGCCAACGCCCGCTATGCGGCCGCCGTCAGCCAACATGCCAAGGGGCAAACCGAGGCGGCAACCAGGGAACTGCTCATCGCAGCCGATACGGATCCGTCGAATTTTGCCCTCCAGGTCAAGGTCGCTGAAAAACTCCTCGAGTGGCGACTGCCCACCCTTGCCTTGCAAGTACTCGACAAGGCAAGTGCTCAAAAGGATGTCCCCGCACGGCTTCTCGTGGCCAAAGGCAATACCCACAAGCTGCTGGGTCAGGAAGAGCCGGCCCAACAGGCCTTTCGTCAGGCGCTCGACATTTCTCCGGGGAATGTCACCGCGCGGCGGGAGCTCACGACCACCCAATTAAAAGCAAAAAACGTCGGGGCCGCCCTGGCGTTGATCCGGGAAGGCGTCGCGCTTCCCAGCCTTTCGGGAGCTCAATTGGCCGGCCTGGTGGGGCTCTACCTGCAAACCATCGCCACGGATCCAAAAACCATGAGTGAGCTCAAGACTGAGCTCACATCACTCCTCGAACGCACGAGCAAGTCGGAACTCACCCAACCGGGGGAACAAGTCGTCCTCGCCGACGGGTTTACCTTCATCGGTGAAATCGACCGGGCCGAAGATCTCCTCAAAGGCGTCCTTCGAGCCGCATCGAACACCGCCCTGGCACGGGAAAAACTGGTTGATCTTTATCTCCGGAGCGGGCGAACAGCGGATGCCGTCTCCGAATTGAACGTTCTCCTTGAGCAAGATCCCAAGAACGCATCGGCTCACTATCTCCTCGGTTCGATCGCCGCTGACAATCAAGAGTATCAAACCGCCATTTCCCACTATCGGAAGGCCATTGAACTGCGCCCAGAATTCGAGCCCCCCTACTATGAAATGGTGGGGATCCACCTCAACGCTCGCCAACCTCGGAAGGCCCTTGAGGTCTTGAGCCAGGCCCGCATTCGGTTTCCGAAACGGTTCCTCAGCGAATTCTACAGCGGAATCGCTCTCGCCAGCCTCCGGAGAACCAAGGAGGCCCTCGTTCACATGCTGGAAGCCGAATCCATTGCCACCAAGCAGTCCCCCCAACGGTTAACCCCCTTCTTCTACTTTCAACTGGGCTCCATGTTGGAACGGAACGGCAAGCTCGAGAAAGCCGAAGGGAAATTCCTCAAAAGCCTCGAGAGGAATCCCGAGGATGCTGAGACGCTGAATTATCTCGGATACATGTGGGCGGAGAAGGGAAAGAAACTTAGCCAGGCGACGGTTTGGATCAAGAAGGCCCTCGAATTAGCGCCCGATAGTGCCGCCATCCAGGATAGCATGGGCTGGGTTCTCTTCAAGCAGGGCGACCCCGAGCGGGCGCTTCCTTACCTCCTCAACGCCGAGGCAGGGTTGGAGGAACCCGATCCCGTTATTCTCGACCACCTCGGCGATGCCTATCACGCCCTCGGCAAACACCGCGAAGCCCTTGAGTCCTGGAAATCCTCCCTGGAACTCGAATTCAATGAACGGATCTTTGAAAAGATCCGCCGCACCGAGGACTCGCACCCAACCTCTGAATAGGCACGGAAACGATGCCGTTCCGGTTCACCAAGCATTATACCGTCGCGGAGGCTCAAGCCCTCCTGCCCGCCGTTGAATCGTGGTTGTCTGAACTCATTGATCTCCGGGAAGCGATCCAGAAAATGGACCAGGGACTGGAAAGCCGCTTGCGACTCGGGGCCGATCTGGGCGGAAACACGGTGAACGACCACACCCGGACGGTCGCCCGATTCCAAGGAATTCTCAGTGAATTCCAATCCCGCGAGATTCAACTCAAGGACCTTGACCGAGGCCTCGTTGACTTCCCCCACCTTCGAGCCGGGATGGAGGTCTTCCTCTGCTGGGAACAAGGCGATGAGGACATCGACTACTGGCACGATCTGGATTCCGGCTTCGCCGGTCGGGAGCCCCTGTAGGGCATCCCTCTGACCCACTACTCGTAGGTTTTCGAAAGCTTCTCAATCCGATCGGCGATCGGTGAGTTGGCCCCATTGCGCTGGCGGACCTCGGAAAACACCCTCCGGGCTTCCGGAGGATCGGATCGGCCGACCATGACCACATAGTCGAGTTCGATCTCTGACAATCTCGGCTCCCTGACAAAGCGCCTGTACTGGTCCAACCACTGCTTCAGGTCGCGTGCGCCTTTCCCCCGGGCCTTCTCTAGCAATGGTTCCAACGATGCTGGCATTCCTGGTTCACTGGCAGGGGGCGTCGCGACGGTCTCATCCCATCGATTATTCTGCCGCTCGACTTGCTCATCCACCGATTTGTAATATGTCCAAAACCGCACACCAGCGATGCCGACAATCGCAAAAATCACAATCGCAATGGCTTTACTCATGTTTCACGAAGCCGGGAGACCCGCCCCCCAAGTTTCCCCAGTTTCTCATCAATTCGTTCGTAACCCCGATCCAAGTGATAAATCCGTTTGACGTCCGTCCGTCCATCCGCCACCAGTCCGGCGATGACCAAAGCCGCTGAGGCCCGAAGATCACTCGCCATCACCGGCGCACCGCTGAGGGGACGTCCCCCTTTGATGATGGCCGTCGCCCCCCCTTCGATTGCAATTTCGGCGCCCAGACGGGCCAATTCACTCACGTGCATGAACCGGGACTCAAAAATCCGCTCCGTAATCACACTGATCCCATCGGTGAGGGTCATCAGGGCCATCATTTGCGCCTGGACGTCCGTCGGAAAACCGGCAAAGGGCTGAGTGGTCACATCCACCGGCCGGAACGCATCCGCCCCGTTCACGCGAAGGCTTCCCTCTCCCCTCTGAAACGGGACACCCGCCTCTTTTAATTTATCGAGCACGGCGCCGATGTGCTCGCACCGCAGCCCCCGGATCTCGATCTCACCCCGTGTCGCCGCCGCGGCGATCGCGAAGGTTGCCGCTTCAATGCGATCAGGAATCACATCATGGGTCGTTCCGCCCAGAGCGGGGACCCCGTCAATCTCGATGGTGGGGCTCCCTGCGCCGCTAATCTTCGCACCCATCGAGCTAAGAAAGGTTGCAAGATCAACCACCTCGGGTTCGCAGGCCGCGCTCTCAATGACCGTTCGTCCCCTGGCCAGAACTGCGGCCATCATGACATTGGCAGTCCCCAGGACCGTTGGTCCCACGCGTCCCCCCAGGAAAATCTGGTTTCCAACGAGCTCCCCGACCCGAACCACCACATAGCCTCCCTTGATCTCGGCCACGCCCCCCAGAGCCTCCATTCCCTTCAAGTGCAGATCAATGGGACGGGACCCGATCACACACCCCCCGGGAAGCGAGACCTCGGCCACGCCCAAACGCGCCAGCAGAGGCCCCAGAATACAGACGGAACCCCGCATCTTCCGGATCAATTCATAATCCCCCCGACCATGAATCCGGGCCGCTCTCAACTGAACCGTACCCTCCTCGATCTTCACCTCGGCTCCCAGCGACGCCAGAATCCGCCCCATGAAGCGGACATCACTCAGATTCGGCACATTCCGAATCACACATGTCTCTTCCGTCAACAAAGCCGCCGCCATGATCGGCAATACGGCGTTTTTCGCACCGCTGATGTCGACTTCCCCACGCAGCGGCACGCCGCCCTCGATCAACAAGCTATCCATTGCCCCCCTCCCCCTTCTGAGCCTCTCGCCACCGTCATGGGCTTCATCCTATCGCCTCACCCTCCCCGAATAAACTCCAAAACACGAATCGTGCCGGCGCCATCCGGGTGCCGCGCCCCCGGACGCCATTGCTTGGCTGAGAAAATCGCCTCAACCGCATCCTCCTGCCCATCCCCAATCTCCAGGCAGATCAATCGGCCGGACTTCAAATGCCCCCGAGCCCGGTCGGCCAGCCTTCGATAAAATTCGAGCCCGTCCTCTCCGCCGACCAATGCCATGACCGGCTCATGACGCCTCACCTCGTCCTGGAGCCCGTCCACCACCGACCTGGGAATGTACGGAGGGTTTGACACCACAAGGTCAAAGCACCTCTGCGGCGGCACCCTCTCAAAGAGATCGGACTCCCTGAGCTCGACCCGCCCCCTCACGCCGTTCCGATCCACGTTCTCTCGGGCCAATGCCAGGGCCTCGCCGGAGAGATCCACACCCCAGACCCGTAATCGTTCAATCGCCTTTGCCATCGCCACCGCCAAACAGCCCGATCCGGTCCCGACGTCCAGGGCCCGCAAGACACCCTTTTCCGAAAGCGACCTGAGATGCTGGATGGCGATTTGCGCGAGGCACTCCGTTTCCGGGCGGGGAATCAGTGCCGCCGGAGTCACCTTGAGATCACAATTCAGGAACGGTACCGTTCCCAACAGATGTTGGAGGGGAATCCGGCGGCAACGCTGTTGGAGGAACTCATCAACCCTCCTCTGTTCTTCGTCACTCAACCGGCGATTCCGGTGCAGCACCAACTCCAACCGCTTGACCTTCAGAACAAAGGCGACCAACCATTCCACATCAACACCTGGATCGGGGACACCCGCCCGTTGCAATGCCGCCTTGCCCCGGCGCAATAGCTCACCAACGGTCTCCACGTTTCCCATCCTTTGTGATCCGATTCATTCTTCGATCGATTGGCCGGACAGGGCCGTTCGTCGCTCGGAACGCGAGAGCCGCTTCATTTGACGAACCGATTCATAGAACGCCGAATAACTCTCCGAGCGTGCCAACAGGGCTCGAAATTGAGGCACCCATCGGTAATAAGTGTCCAGAACGCTGATCGTCGCGTTGTTCATCGAGGCGTCCACCCACGGCCGGTATCTCTCCAACCCGTCCACCTCGCGACACCGTCGATCGAATTGCTCCCGAAACGAGTCGATGCAGGCTTGCTTGTCGCGCCGGCGCGACTCGAGAGAAGCCCCTGATCGTTCGCCCTCATCATACGTCCGTTCGAGGGTCTGCCGCAACTCCTCAACGAGCGCCATGAACGTCTTGCGGTTGGCCAAGCCCCGGCGGTAGTCAAGCAACCGCCGCGCCTCGCCCCGAGCCTCCAGCCAATGCATCACCCCCGATTCGGCGACCGAAACGGCGAAGGCCTCGTTCAACTCCGTGTCGCCGGAAATGAACAATCGGGTATGAGCCAGTTCATGAAGCACCAACTCGACGAGTTCGATATCCGATAGACCGAGAAAGGTGCTGAGGACCGGATCACGGAACCAACCCAAGGTCGAGTAGGCCACCACCCCACCCACCGCGACATCTCGACCCCGTCGTTCCTGCTGGGCCGCATAACGCCGGGCGGACCTTTCCCGGAAATAACCCCGGTGTTCAAGGCGTCCAACGACCGGATACCACCAGGAACGGGGCCTGAGCTCGAATTCATCGCAGACCGCAACATTCCAGACCACATAGTCGCGATCCAGATGCACATACGTCTCGTAACTTCCCCCGGCCGCTAACGACATCGCCTGTTCCGCAAAGCCCTTCACCTCTTGAACGAGTTTGAGGGTTTCATGCCGTTGCGTTTCAGAATCGCCCTGCTCCAAGAGAGCAACGATGGGCTCGCGATCCCGCAGAAGGCCAACCTGTCCGTGGACCGCCTGCGCGTAGAATCGAGCCGATTCACAACCACATGAGAACAGGCAACCCAACAGCCCTAAAACCAGCGGACCCCAATCCCAGTCGTGGAGGACGTTCCCGCGCATTGTCATTGCGCCGATTCAATAGCCCATGCCACTGAGTTGAAGCAAGCCGCCACAGCATGTTTTTCCCGATCCCCGGCAGACCGCCTCGAAGCGGCAGACCGTTCGCCTGGAAGGGTTCGCCCCGCCCCCCCGACACCGGCATGTCCATCGGCAATGCCCCGCTTTCGCCGCCCTTCCCGGGAAATCTGTGCTTTCCTTTTTTTTGCGCTCCTCTACATTCGCCCCCTTTGAATCAGGACAAAGAGAACCCATGGGAGCCGATACTTCAGACGCCAAACCGGTCGATGCGCCAGCCTTAACTCCATTCTCCACTCCGTCACGACTGGCAGGTCATCCAGAAAACCCTCCGCAATTCGCCGTCACCGTCAAAAGCAAGGACGGATCGGAGGTGGTGGTCGGCGACCCTCGCGCCACTCGTGCTCTGGTGGCCCTGATGAATGTCCACGCCGTCAACGGAGGCGCGGCCTGTCACTGGGGGGGGCCCGCGGCGTTCGCTGAGATTATGACCGCGATTCACGGAATCATGTTCCGCAACAAGGATCGCTCTTGGTTCGAGGATTACCATTTCGTCAATGACGCGGGCCACACCGAAAATGGCATCTATGCCCTCCGCGCGAACCTGGGCTTTGACCACATGACCCTGGAGGACCTCCGGGGATTCCGTTCGATTGCCAGCAAGCTGACCGGCCATGGCGAATCCCATTTGAATCCCGAAGGGGTTCTTCTCAGCAACGGCCCCCTGAGCTCAGCGGTGGCGCAGGCGCAAGGACTGGCGATCGGGGATCGGATCGCCCGCCGGGATCGGGTCACCATTCTGACCGTCTCGGACGGGGCCTCGATGGAAGGGGAGGCCAAGGAGGCCTTCGCCGCGATCCCCGGCTTGGCCGCAAAAGGCCGCGTCAATCCCTTCGTCCTCGTCATCTCGGACAACAACACCAAGCTGTCGGGAAGGATCACCGACGATGCCTTCGACATGGCGCCCACCTTCGACGCCATGGATGATCTGGGCTGGAACGTCATCCCGGTTTCGGATGG
>DEAY01000345.1:1327-2521 GCA_002348345.1 Verrucomicrobia bacterium UBA2970 | reverse complement strand
CGGTTGTGGCGGCTATCGCAAGCAGACCGGAACCATGTGCCCCACCTACATGGCAACGGGAGAGGAAAGCATGTCGACCAGGGGGCGGGCCAATTTGATCCGCCTTGCCCTGACGTCGCCGGAACGGGTGGGGGGCCTGTTGTCTCTTGATACGACGGCGCTTGATCACGCGCTCCACCATTGCCTCGGTTGCAAGGCCTGCGCCACGGAGTGTCCCTCCAATGTCGATCTTTCGCTTCTCAAGGCCGAACTGCTGCAAGCTCGTTTCGACCAATCAGGCATTCCCCTTCCCGTTCGAATTCTGAGCGAAGTCGATTTCATGGGACGCCTGGGAACCCTTGCCCCTCGATGGGTCAATCGAATCCTCTCGACCCCTGGCATGCGCCGACTCGCTGAAGCCCAACTGGGGCTATCGACAAAACGCCCCCTTCCGTTATTCGCCCCGGAGCGGTTTGACCGTTGGTTTCGCCGCCAAAGTCCCGCGCCCTCTCAAAACCCGGCCGTCCTCCTCTGGGACGATACCTTCACCCGCTATTACGAACCCTCAGTTGGCCAGGCGGCGGTAGGACTGCTCGAAGCAATCGGTTATCGGGTCGTTCTCATTTCAGAGCGAGCGTGTTGTGGTCGCCCCGCGATGAGCCAAGGCAACCTCCGCCGCGCCCGTTCGCTGGCCCAGTTTAATCTTGCTCAGTTGAATCGTTATCCAGAGGAATGGCCCATCCTCTTTCTCGAACCTTCCTGCTTTTCGATGTTCTTTGAAGACTATGCCGAATTAGGCATCGAAGAAACCAGCTCATTGAAACAACGATGTTTCCTCATGGAAGATTTCCTGGTTCGAGAAACCGACCGACTTGAATGGCTGGGTTGGTCCGTGCCGGACAAGGTCGCGGTCCACCTTCACTGCCACGCAAAAACCCTTCTGCCAATGGAGAATGCCCAACTCTCTCTGACAAACCTTTTCCCCAACGGTTCCCTGCTCGACTCATCCTGCTGCGGTATGGCTGGAGCTTTTGGAGCCCTCTCAAAGACCTACGACTTGTCCTTGAAAATTGCCCGCCCGTTGATCGACCAAATCGATCGCCATCCCCCCTCCACCCCCATTCTCGCTTCGGGTACGAGTTGCCGGCAACAGCTCCGACACCTGACAAAACACCCGGTTCTTCACCCGGTTGAGCTCATTTCAAATCATTTCAA
>DEAY01000345.1:0-998 GCA_002348345.1 Verrucomicrobia bacterium UBA2970 | reverse complement strand
TCATTTCAAATCATTTCAAGACAAACCAAAATAAACCCATTTTAAGACTTCTCTAATTTTCGACATTGGCACTCAAAATCCGTCTTCCCTGTTTTTCAAGTTTCTGCCATTCTTCCCTCATGCCGCCAGCCCGATCAGTTGAACGGATTCTCGAATCCGGGCAGGAGCTGCTGACACCCATGCCGGAGATTCATCCTACCGAGGATCTTTCATCCCAGGTGCTTGATGACTTGTGCCAATCCGTCACCGCCGTCTCGAGTCAGACGGGTTTGATCCTTCATCATCTCGGAAGTGAGCGACCGACCGAGGCCCCCTTGCAGGAAACCGTCCAGCAACTCAAAAGCGCGACGGAACATTTGCAGAAGCTCACCCTTCAACTCAAGTCGGTCGTGGATGCCCCCCCCCCTGGAATTGCAATCTTGCGATGGAGATGTGCTCGTGGGAGGCCTCATGTTGGAGCTGAAATCCGTCCTCGGTACCGAGACCAGGGTCGACGTCCATCTCGCGGGCGGGTCTTGCCTTCTTTACGCGGATCCGGACCGGCTTCAAGGAATCCTCCGGGATCTGGTTCGATTCGCTGCCAACCATTCCGATGAAAAACCTCGGATCCTGCTTCGCACGGAAACGATGGCGGAAAAAAACCAGACCCGAATCCTGGTTCAAGCCCGACCTCTCTCCGAGATTCCGATCCAACCGGGAACATTCTTCAGTCACGCCGCCGCACTCGGGCTCGTCCCCGACAGATTGCCGCCCGACTTGGCCACGATGGCAAACCTGATCCGAAAAATGAGCGGGACCTTCGGAGCCTCTCTCATCGGGACCAGTGGGATCGAATTTTCGATCACACTTCCTCGCCTGGCCTCCCCGTCCCTCGTGAAACACGAGAGCGATTCCAAACCGAATCAGACCTCACTGGTATCGAAGCTGGAGGTCCTCGTTTGTGAGGACAACGAAGCCGTTCGGCTGGGAATACAAGGCCTACTGAAGGCCAGCGGATT
>DEAY01000256.1:3383-12920 GCA_002348345.1 Verrucomicrobia bacterium UBA2970 | reverse complement strand
GCAGGAGGAAGTTTGGCGATTCGAGTTCGGAGAGGAACCACGGCCCGAGACTGGACGACGCTGAGGTCCCTTTGTTAGGCTGCTGCGACGCGGTGCCAGGGCAATGCGGTGAGCAAGGGGCAGCCCTTGGTCCTTCTTGATTCCGGTAACGAACCATGCAGGAACCACTGGAACGCCGCCGGAACGCCCCCTTCAAAACGGAGTCCTGATCCAATGAACGATTTCCTCAACAGCCTGCCAACGCTGTCGCTCGTCTCGCTCTTCTTGACCATGGTCTTTCTGCTCGGGGCTTGGGTCTTCTCCATCCAGGCCGCCTACCAATCCGACCAAGGCGAGGGACTTCGGCTGCTGACCATCCTCCCCATCACCAACCCGCTTGCCGTGCTCTTGCTCTTCCTTCGGGACCGACAATCGACGACCTCAGTCATTCTTGCCTACACCATGGCGTTGCTGACCCTTCCGGTGGGCGGCTGGATCGCCCACCGGGCCGAGACATCCGCCCTGCTGACCTACCAGGAGGCGCTCTCGGATCGAGGCATCTCCCTGAGCAAGGATCCCCTGATCCCGAGGCCCGTTCCCGACTCGGAGAACGTTTGGAGCCATCCCTTCCTTGAGTTATTGGCTCAAGCCGGTACATCTTCCGAAGCCGGCAAGGAGGCCCGCGACAAGATCCAATCCCAAACCGAGGATTCCCCCTATCGCCTCCTTGAACGGGTTCCGCCGCTCAAGGGGCTCCGGTTTACCGAGGAGTCCCCGGCAGGCCCTCTCCGTTCACCGAGCCATGAATCCAACCATCTCAACCAAGCCCTCCGCCTGGCCCTTGACATTCTCCACCTGCGACAGCGGGAGGTCACAGCCGACCGACCCGAGACCTGGCCCGAAGTGGGCCGCATCATCTCCGCTCACTTTGAACCGGCCGCCGGCGCCACCCGGCAGCTTGAAGAAGCCCTCGCGCGCCCCTACGACCACTACCCCTTCCAATGGGACCTGGCGTTCGAAATGCTCCTCCCCCACCTGGCGACCCTCAAAGCATTCAGTTTCAACGCCACGCATCAGAGCCAGGCGGCGTCCCTGCAAGGGAACTCGGCTGACGCCTTCCGTTACATCCGGCTCGGGCTCACCCTGTCCCAGGCGGGCGACTCCGACCTCCTCATCAGCCGTCTCGTTCAATTCGCCCAATCCATCATCACTCTCAACGCAGTCCGCACGGCGCAGCAATTCCACTCCGGAACGGACGCCCAGTGGCAAGCGGTCGCCCAACAACTCGAAGCCCTCGATTTTCCATCGCTGATCAGCGCCTCCCTTTCCACCGAGCGCATCCTCGCCCAATCGGCCGTCCAGCCACTCTTAGAGGCTACCTTCGTTGACAGCCTGGAGAGGATCAACCAATTGGGAACCACCCTCCCCCTCTCCCAACAATCATCCTCCGAAATCGAGACCGCCCTCAGAACGCTCCTGAACGGAGTCGTGAGCTCCCACAGCCGGGCCACGATCGCCAAAAACTGGCGCCTGGCGCTGGAGGCCTACCAGGGAATGATCGACAACGTGGATGCGGCCAACCAACGAGCGGCATCTCAGCCCTGGAATCAGAATTCCGTCGCCGCACTCCCGAAACCCATCAAGGCCTACGGGATTCTCGCGGCACTCATGCTACCGGCCCTGGAAAAGGCCTTCGATAAAGCCATCGAAACTCAGCATCAAATCGATCTTGCCGAGGTGGCGATCACCCTGGAACGTTACTACCTCGTTCATCATCGCTACCCCGAGGCGCTGTCTGATCTCACCCCCGCCTACATGGAAAAAGAACCCCTCGACCCCATGACGGGCGAACCCTGGCAATATCAAAGGGAAGGAAATCGCGGTTTCCTTCTTTATTCGGTCGGAAAAAACGGCCGAGATGAGCAGGGGAACTACCGTGCGGGCCGAGGTTCGTCCGGAAAGGGGGCGGACGACCGCGCTTGGTTCATCCATTCAGAGGTCCCGCCTCTGCCCGAATTCACCATCCCCGATCCGGGTGATCGAAAGGCCTCCGAAAAGGATGACGGCGAGCCCGCCGAATCCAGCGACACGCAGCTCTAAAGCGACAAGCGCGGCCCCGAGTCGCAAGCCGAAGCCACCCTAGCAGGGCTGGTGGCCCCAGTCCTCGTTCTTCAAGGCATCCTCCCAGGCCTCCATTTGCTCCTCCTCGTTCTCGGGAACGGAATCCGAAGCCCCCACCGGAGCGGGATGGTCACTGGAAACGGCTCGTCGACGGTCTTCATTCGCATCGGCAGGCATGCCCTCATCGTATGATCCCTCCTTCCCCTTGTCACGAGATTTGCTGTCCCCCCGGGGACACGAGGAACAGGAACCGTTTCAGGCATCGAGGCAACCGCCCAAATCAACCCATGCGCCCCCCCGAGAATCCTTCCCGAGAAAAGGAACGCCCGCCACCTAAGCCAGGGCCTTCTTCACCAACTCAAGCGCCTCGGGATCGAGATCCAATCCAAGGGCCTCCTCCCGAGCTTGAGCGGACATTTTTTTCCAGGTCTTTTGCAGGATCCCAATCATTCTTTCCTCCGAAACCGTCTTGCGGAAGGTCCCAAACTCATATTGCAGGAACGTGAGACAAAGGGCGTCCTCCAGCACTTGGACCTCACCTCCAGCGCTCAGGCTCTTCTTGAGGTTCAGAGCTTGGACCGCCTCGACAACGCCCTCCTCATAGCCCACCTCGCGGAGGATCTCCCCGGCGGTTTCCGCATGAAACCGTTTCAAGTCCTGGCGCCATTTGAGGTAACCGGCCCGAGTCTGCGGATACTGATCCCGAGGCCGCTTCCATCGACAAATATGCTGACATCGGCTAGCCAGGCGAAGCACCTCGGAGGCCTGCGGCTCCAAGCGCAACACCCAGGCACTGACGCGTTGCGCATCGACCCATTCATGCGGCACCGCTCGCCCATCAACCTCCTCCTGATTGGGATCGGCGGAATTGGCTTCGTCAAACGCGGCGACCGCGCGGGAAAATCGGGACGCATCTCCCATGTCCATTCATCCTCAAGCAGGTCAGACTGAATTGAACCAACCCGCTGTCGGAATCTGTGCTCGTCCGGTTCTCAAGTCAAGCGTTGGATCGTTGGCCCGATCGCGGATGCATCACCCTCTAGCTAGGCTAAAAACCGCACCCTACTGGACGGGATCGCCCGGAGAACCGGAGCCGTTCTTGATGGTGGCCCGTCCGCTCTGATAGCCGATGTTTACGAAGGTGACCCCTCCCTGAAGGGGTCCCATGCGACCCTGGCTATGGAACTGTCCCGGATCCCCGTCCGCGCTGAGCGACGCCGGTCGGCGAAAACTCCGAAGGCGTGGATCATATCCAAGCACCCCCACAACCCCTTCTCCGCTCAATCCCGCCGAATCAGGCACCGAGAGCCCGGGGGGCGATGAAAAGACCACATTGGCAGGCTCCAAGAGCCAAGCGAGTCGGGGCGACTCGCCGTGGGATGGAGGAACCGGAAGACCCGTCACCGGCACCTGGATCAACGAAAAATGAAACGGAGCCTCCACCGTTGGTTCGGCTCCATCCACGCTCCGATCGTCAGGGCAAACCCCGGGTTCCCGGGCATCGGCAATTCAAGATCACCGCCCCCGTCGAAAGGGACACTTGTCCGGCCCAACGTAAGTGGCAAGATGATGGGATCCTCGAGGCAATTAGCCTGCCCTGGATCGATCAAGACCGATTGGCGGTGAATGGGCTCCTACGACGCCGTCTGACTGGGGTTTCCCGCGGGCAACCAGACCCGCAGCGGTTCGGCGGCCGACGCATTGACGCGGCGTCGCTGATGATCCCCCTTCACCAGCGTCATTCGAAGTGCTTCACCGGGCTCCGCCGAGGCCAGAACGATCAAGGCATTCTCCAAATCCCGGCTACTGACCCGGAGGCGATGATTGCCGTGCCCGTCGCGTCGGTCAAGGCGAGCATGGAGTCAAGATCCAGTCCTCCACCCACTTCGGACACCTGTCCCAACCCACCGATCACGTCGAACTGCACGGGCTTCCCCTCGATCGCTGCCCCGGTCGGTCCGAAAACCCGAACCGAAACCGATTCACTGAGAAACTCGCCCACCTTAGCCGTCTGAAGATCGCCGCCCGTCTTCGCCAACCGAAAACCCCCGACCGATTCCCGATTCACGGTGATGGTTCGCTCCACCAAATTGCCAACGGCATCGATCACCTGGACCGGAATCGAGTCCCCCCCCGTCTGTAAGGCAACAGGTGCACTCAGAAACGACCCGTTGACCCCGTTTCCAAAGCAGCTTTCCACCGGTTGCCCCCCCACCCTGATCGCCAACCCGAGATCGCCCGTCAACCCATCTCGAACCTTTCCGCAGACGACGACGTCGGTCGCACCGGTGATCCATCCTTCAGGGGGAAACGTCACTTCGAATTCCGGGAGGGCGGTATCGCGCCTCACCGAAACGGGAATGGCGGGCAAGCGCGCTCCATCGGCGGCAAATCCGAAGACCAGCAGATCCGCCCACTCCGAGTCCGGAAGGGCCAGATCAATACTGAGGGCACCATTCAGGTCGGAAATCACCTCTTGGCTTCCTTCGTCATGCGAGACTCTCACCCCCGTTCTCGGAAAATTCGATCCACTCACGGTGAACTGATCGCCCCCCGTGAACAGAAGCTGCGGACCAAGGCTGGGATTGAAATCAATTTCGCTCAGCGCAAGATCGGCCATGACGCGATTGATCATCTGATCCACGTCAGTGAGATTCACCAGTCCGTCCCGGTTCAAATCGGCGAATGAGACGCGATCCTCGGCCAAGATTGACCGCCCGTAAACGTGGTTTAGAATGGCGACGATATCGTGAATGCTGGGGCGCCCATCTTCATCGAGGTCTCCAAGCCTTGCCGGATGGGCCGAGACGATCGGCGTTCCCAACAAGCTCAAGACGCCCTAAATAAGACAGGCGACAGGCCCTCTTCGGCCCTTCGTGATCACTCCTTCGAGCATTTTCATCATTTGCCGCACCCGACTCGCGATCGAACCTCGGAACCACTCAACCCGCCTTCCCCCCGGGAGGGACCGCCCGACTCAGACAACCGTAATCCAATGGGCCCCATTCGTCCATTCCCAGGCCCCTCTTTCTCGCCTTCGGTCACCCTCAATCCCCCACGGTCACCAGGACCCCGAAGGCCGGTGAACCGCAACAACCTCAGGTTGGTCCTCAGGTTGAAACCGGAACGATGATCCAGGCCCGGCACCTCGCATCACCATGCCACCCAGTCACACTGGACAGCGTCATAGAAAGCAGGATACACGCCATTCCCACCCTGTCTCATCCCTTCGAATAACGTGGTCAACGCTTCCTTCATCCAATACGGTCGTAAATAACTATTGATGCAAGAAAACCAGGACCTCTTATCCCAATTACTTCCCGGCGAGACCCCATGGGCGCTCGTCACCGGGGCCAGCGGAGGACTCGGTCGGGGAATCGCGATCGGGCTCGCCAAACGGGGCTGGAATGTGGCTCTCCACTATTTCTCGAATCGCGCCGAAGCGGAGGAAACGGCTGCCCTGATCCGTCAGGTCGGGGCAAAGAAGCACTTGATCCTCCAGGCCGACTTGGGAAAGGCCGAAGACGTCTACCGAATGTACGAAGAGCTCGATCAAGCCGAAACAGAGATCTCGCTCCTGGTCAACAACGCGGGCTTTGAATCCGAAGCCGCTTTTCTCGACATCCCGGTTCGTGACTGGGACCAATCCCTGAGAGTCAACTTGAACGGCACCTTTCTTTGCTCTCAGGAAGCCGCCAGAAGGATGGCCGAAGGATTCGGTGGCAGCATCATCAACATTGGCTCGATGGCGGCCAGAGCTCCCCTGCCAAAACAAGCGCTCGCAAGCACCGTCAAGGCGGGAATCCACCTACTCACCCAGGTCATGGCCCTTGAACTCGGCCCTCTGGGCATTCGAGTCAACTGCATCGCCCCTGGAATCGTAAGGGTCGGGCGAACCACCGCCGCCGATCCCGATCTCGCAGGAACCTGGGAACCGCTCACCCCCCTCCGACGACTCGGTGATCCCGTGGACATCGCCGATGCCGTCGGGTTTCTCGCAAGCAACGAAGCGCAGTTCATCAACGGGCAGGTCCTCTACGTGGATGGCGGTCTCGGAGGCCAAGGACCCGCACCCCACTGAGGAAAACCTCCCGCGCCAGACAGCACACTCCAACCTGTAGCCCCGTTCCACCAGAGAGTTTCTTTTTGCCTCTCGGAAGTTGAGGGATGTGCGCCCTGCCATGGGCTACATTAAAGGAGGAGAACGCCTTTGACAGAACGAAAGTGCCCATTCACAATTTTTCCAGTGGTTACCGGCTTCCGGCAACCCGACCAGCCCTTCAGAGCCATCTAGGGATTCAAGACGGATATGAAATCAGTGAGTCTAAAAGGCCACCGACAATGTTATCGGTGGAGGAAGCCTTGCGTTGCCCTCGTAATCCTCCCCTTCCTATTGTTTTCATCCGGACACAAGGCCCAGGCTCAGGCTCAGGCTCAGGGTCAGACCAATCCCACGGTAGCCTTGAGGACAACCACACCAACCGTAACCGAAGGGCCCAACGCAATCGCCACGATTGAGATCTCGATTTCCGAAGCTCAAGATCAGGATCAGATTTTCGGGGTTCAACTCACGGGCCCGGAGGTTGTCCGTGAGGACTTTATAGACCAACCCAACAACATTCAGATTCCAGCCAATCAAACGAAGGGAATCCTGAACATCACTCTCAACGACGATCAGCTCATCGAGGGGTTGGAAGAGGTCACGGCTTCCATCAACAACCTGCCTGAGCTCATTGACTTGGCCCCCAATGCCGACGCTGTCTTCATCATTCAAGATAATGATTACGCCTCAGCGAGCCTCACGATTCCAGAATCTCTCCAAACCGAAGGGCAAGGGGCTAAACAGTTATTCGCTGTCGAGTTAAACACGGGGGGCATGGAACTGCGAAAGGATCTCGTGCTTAATCTCGAGCTGCTTGCTGGTAATTTCGCGGTCGGAGCCTTTGGTGGTTCCGCCTCGTCCCTCATCCCACTCCAGGATTATCGAGTCCTGTCAGATCAGATCACGTTTCGCGCCTTGTCTCCGGACGGAGCTCGCCAGAATGTGGAAGTGGAAGCGTTGACTGATTCGTTAATCGAAGGAGAAGAATTTGGAGTCATCCGTTTCACCTCGGACACTGCAACGACCCACCCAGAACTATTACTCGAACACAAGGTCAAGATTCATGACCTGAACACGCCCAAAATTCATTTTACGACTGATGTGATTGCCCTCACAGAAGGCTCCCAAACCGAGGGACTGATTAAGCTCGATATTGGAAATGACACCTTGGCCATACCCCTTCAATTTCACTTGATCCATCACGAGGATGACGAGGCCGTCGGAAACCTAGCGCCACTTGTAGCTTCCTCTAAAGACTATCAGGTCCATCCCACCACGTTCACTTTTCAACCGGACAGCCCCAATGAACGTGAGTTCAACATCGAGATTCAAGTGTTTCCCGATGACAGCGTTGAAGGCAACGAATCGGCCCGGCTTTCAGTCACACTTAATACAGTTGGCTTCCCCCATTTTCTGTCACCCAATCCTCACCCCCTTCAAATCATCGATGCGGATGCGGCAACAGTCGCCTTCTCGGCTCCCGAATCAACCCTGCCCGAGGGATATGACGGCGGGCCGTGGTTGATCCATGCGGAAATCAGCACCGGTGGCGCGACGCTCGCCCGGGAGTTCCAAACGTCGTTTACGGTCAATAATCGGAACGCAGTTGCCCCCAACGACTATCTCCCCCCTGAAAACCAAACCCTCTTGTGGCCCACCGGCACCGGGGACGGTCTCCGTCAATCGATCCCGGTGACGGTGGTCAATGATGCTCAACTTGAACCAACCGAAGCCTTCGAGCTCGAATGGCAACCCTCAACGCCCATCGCGGCAAACGGCACTCATGTCGTCACCATCCTTGACAACGATCAAGCCACCCTGTCCCTGACCGCCGTCCGTGACTCTGCCGCCGAAGGTGGGGATCCCATCGAATTCCAACTGGCACTCTCCGCCCCATCCAGCACCGACACCAAAGTCGAGATGGATTTCAAAGGTTCGGCTAACTCCCTAAGCCTTTTTCAGTCCTACATTATCCCGGCAGGCCATTTGATCAGGCCCATTATCTTTGACATCATTGACGATGAGCTCGTCGAACCCGAGGAAACATTTGGAGCGACGATCAATGGAATAATCAGCGGCCATGACGAGATTGATTACGGTGACGAACCCACTCATGCCGTGGTTACCATCATCGACAATGACTCGTCTCACATCACCATCATTAGACAAAAACATGCATCAGAGGATGAACAATCCGGCGAGTATACCGTTCAACTTTCTAAAGCCATCTCCCAACCCATTGGGCTCTCACTCACCTTGAACGGCACAGCCACCGCAGGCCTCGATTACACCGCTCCGGCACCCGACATCATGATTACCCCTGGGGTCAAGGCTCTTTCCATCAGCATCCCCGTATTGGAAGACAATCTCGACGAGGTCGATGAAACGATCCTCGCCTCCTTCAATGGAGCACCACGCATCCTTGCCAAATCGGGGCAACCCTTATTGACGGTCCCGAAGCTAATTCCAATCACCTTGCAATCCGAAGTCACACAAATGTTAATCCATGACAACGACCACACTCCCATCTCACAAGGGCGGGACTACACCCTAGCAGAAGATGGCACGTTACAGGTCACGGCCGCCAACGGGACACTCTCCAACGATTACGACCCTGACGACGAGAATCTGACGGCGATCCTGCAGGGTGCCCCCCCGGGAAACGCGCAGGAATTCACCCTCAACCCGGACGGCTCGTTCACCTTTCAACCTCAGCCCAATTTTTATGGGATTGAAACCTTCCACTACCGCGCTTCCGACGGGACCAACAGTTCCGAACCGGCCGTGGTGACCTTGACGGTCGGCGCCGTGAACGATCCGCCTCACCATCAGGTTCCAGACCCTCAAACCGTGAAGGAAAACGACAACCTCAAATTCATCCCGCAGAATGCAAATCTCATTGCCCTCGGCGATGTCGACATCGAGGCGGAGTCTCAGGACATCGACGGCATGGAGCGCGGCAACTATACTTGGAACCCAAAGTCCGGTACTTTCAACGCCATTCCGATTGTCGATACGATCAGCACCACACCTCTTGCCGATAAAGAGAATGAGACTGACTCCGATAATCTCCCCCACCTGGTGACCATCATCGGCAATGAGTTGACCGCCACCGATACGGACGGAGGTAAAACCTTCACCTTAGTCGAAGGTGATAACCTCCCCCCCTTTATCGTTGGAGCCTGGCAGTTCGGGAACGGCAGCGCAAATGACTCAGGGGTAGTAGTCTTTCTTCCCAACGGAATCTACTTTTTTGCAGAAGACACCGAGGCCGACGCGGAGGAATTCGACGGAATGGAACGCGGCACCTATGAGTGGAATCAAGAAACCGGTGC
>DEAY01000256.1:0-2973 GCA_002348345.1 Verrucomicrobia bacterium UBA2970 | reverse complement strand
ATTGAAGGGGACGAGCTGACCCTCAGCGATTCGGACGGGAGCGAGACCCTCACCCGTGTCGTTCAGACGGCGTTCAATCCGATTGTAGGGGCCTGGCAAATCGGGAATGGAAAGGCCGATGAATCGCGTGTGGCCGTGTTCCTTCCCGGTGGAGCCTACTTCTTCATCAAGGACACCGTGGACACCGCGATCCAAACCACGCTGGCGGTGTCAAGCGGCCAGCTCACCCTGAACACGGTGCCCCCGGGTGTGCAGTTGGATTCCGCAACCCCGAACGGGGGAAGCACCCTTTCGTTGACAGGCCGGCTTCATGATATCAACAGGGCCCTTGATGGCCTCAACTACTCCCCCACCCCGGCCACCACTTCAGATACCCTTCGCATCGTCACCAACGACCGTGGACATACAGGAGCGGGAGGCCCCCAAGAAACCACAAGCACGGTGGCGATTCAGGTCATTCCCCTCAACGCACCTCCTCAACTCATCTTCGTCGATGCAGACCGGTTGGAGGTCTTTGGGGATGCACCTCCTTCAACCGTCTTTCCAGGACTCATAATTCAAGATGCGGACAATGACCATCTGCAATCCGCGGAGATCCGGTTAATCGAGAATTTCGTCTCAAACCAAGACACGCTCTTCATCAACAAAGTGCCCTCTGGCCTCGAGGCGGGATTCGACAGGGAGTCCGGTGCCCTCACCATCCAGGGATCCGCGCCGGTGGCAGCCTATCAGGACCTTCTCCAGCGCGTTGCCTTCGTGAATTCAAGCCCAGCCCCCCAGACCGCGGAGCGCATCGTCGAGATTTCGGTTCACGACGGAACCTCTCCCAGTAACCCAATTCGCCGAAACCTATCCGTCAGCGTCTTGGACATCCCTCCCCGGCTCAGCAACGCGACCAACCCCACACGAACCTTTGAGGAAGACGGGCTTCCGATCGCCCTACTATCCCTGCCCTCCGTGACCCAAGGCAGCGCCGGAGCCTTGATCGGAGCGACCGCCCAAATCGAACAGGGATTCGTCCCCGGCCAGGACCAACTCTCCGGAAGAACAGGACCGGGACTCGACTTCCATTACGATTCAAGCTCTGGACGCCTCACCCTTTCAGGTAAGGGATCGGGTCGTCAATACGCGGCGGCCCTGGGCTCGATCGTTTATCGAAACACCAGCGAAGCCCCTCAAGAGGGCCTCCGGACGGTTTCCTTCGTCGTGGAGGGTCCCAACCATCAAAGCAATTCCCTCTCGGTCCGGGTGAACGTGATCTCGGTGAATGATTCTCCGACCCTTCACTACATCGCCCGACCCGATCTTGAGTTTGATCAGGGAGTGCCTCCCCTCGCCTTATTCCCGTCCCTCAGCCTCTCGGACCCTGACCATGGGCAACTCGGTGCGGCCACGATTCTTTTCGCCCGCGGTTTCCAGGCCGATGCGGATCTCCTGGAACTGGGACCGCTCCCGTCCGGTTTGACGACTTCGGGCTTCGACAAGACCACCGGGAGCCTCACGATTGAGGGCCCTGCCTCACACGCGGACTACCAGAGCGCACTTCAGTCCATTGTTTACCGAAACGACTCCGATTTCACCCAGGATCGGACCCTGGCCGTCTCTCTGGGAGTGGCGGATCCCGATGGAAAAACCAGCACGACCGTCTCTCAATCACTCCAACTCATCGGACGCTCCACCCCTCCAGAGTTTGTTGGCCTCCAGGATCTGAGCTTCCCCGAGGACACCAAGGCCTTTGTCCTTCCCTTCCAAGTGAAGGACGATCGCACTCCAGGTGCCGAACTGATCATCGAATTCGACTTCAAGGCGCCCGAAACGCTCTTCGACGGGGAATCGATCAGCATTGACCGAGAGGGAGGCGAGGCGAAGCTTGCCTTGCGCCCCCTGCCCAACGGGTTCGGAGAGGCCGAAGTGAATGTCACGGCGACTGATGCCCAGGCGTTATCGACAACCGCCAGTATCAAGGTGAACGTCATTGGCAAGAACGATCTGCCCCTCCTGACCGCGACCCCCCTGTCGAAACTCTTTTTCCGAGATGGAAGCGGCCCCAAGCAACTGTTCGATGAGGTCCTGATCAAGGACACCGACCACGAGACGCTCGAAGCAGCCAAGATTCGATTCGTCGCCGGGTTTCAACCCCATCAGGACCTCCTGGCAACCCTCCCCTCCGATCTCATCCAAATCACATTTGACCCTGAAACCGGGGAGCTCAAACTGCAAGGGGAGGCCCCCATCGAGCACTACGCCGAGCGACTCACCCGTTTGACCTACTTCAACCGATCCCACCAACCTCATGAGGGCCTCCGGTCGCTGACCTTATCGATCCAGGATACCCTCGAGACCAGCAGCAAAGAAATTAAGCTGGAGATCGAAGTGTCCGACGACAATCTACTGCCCGTCGGCGTTGGTGACCAAGTACACAGCGGTGAAGAACCCACCGTGACCATTCCGGTGGCCACCCTCCTGGCCAACGACACCGATCCCGACAACGACTCCCTCACGGTGAGCCTGGTCACCAGGCAAACCGCTCAAGGCCACTTCATCGCCTTCTCCAATGACGAGATCGTGATTCCCCGACCCCAACCCGACGTTCCGGACCGCTTTCACTACACGCTCTCCGATCAACAAGGAGGCTTGGTCACCGTCCCGGTGGATGTGGTGCGGTGATCCCCTCTCCTATCGACGCTCCTCTCGAAACCATTTCAACTCCTGGGTTGACAACTATGCTTTGTAATGCAAAGTATCAACATGGATTCCGACTGGGCAGCGGAACGGCTGAATCAGATCAGGACCTTGATGGACCGATCGGCCTCTTACCGCAGGTCCCTGGCCCCGACCACCCTGTTGACCGGAATCATCGGACTCGCCGCAGCGTGGCTGGGTTGGACATGGAAAATCGAAAACCCAAAACCATTCATCCTCTATTGGCTCTGCACGGCACTCCTCGCATTGTCCCTGTCCCTGCTAATCCTG
>DEAY01000482.1:934-5954 GCA_002348345.1 Verrucomicrobia bacterium UBA2970 | reverse complement strand
AGGTAGGTGATGAGTCCCAAAGCGACGAGCATCGCGGCGTAGAAGGGGAGCAGGCTGGGCAAGATCCTGGCGAGCGTGGTGTTGCCCACGCTACATCCCACAAAAAGGCAGGTGCCAACGGGAGGGGTGCACAAGCCAATGCACAGGTTGGTGATCAGCACGATTCCAAAATGAACCGGGTGCATCCCGATCGCCTGGCAGGCCGGCCAGAGGATGGGCGAAAAGATGAGTACTGCCGGGGTCATGTCCATAAAGGTGCCGACAATCAGGAGAAGCACGTTGATGGCGAACAGCAAGACGATCGGATTCTGGGTGGTCTCAAGGAGGGCGGTGCTGACTTGTTGCGGCACGTTCTCGATGGTGAGGACCCATGACATCGCCGTGGAGGCCGCGATGAGCAAGAAGACGACCGCGGTGGTGATGCCGGCTCTCAGGAGGAGGGAAGGAATGTCTTTCCATGAAACTTCGCGATAAATCCCGATCGCGAGAAGGGCGGCGTAGGCAACCGAGACAGCCGCGGCTTCGGTGGGAGTGAAAATGCCCTGAAGAATGCCCCCGAGTACAATCACCACCAGGAGGAGGCTGAGACTGGCGCGTCGAAAGCGATCCCAGATGGTCTTGAGCCCGGGCCGAGGTGTGCCACGGTAGCCTTCTCGGCGACTGATCCGGGCAATCACGAGCATGAGGCAGATGCCGATGAGAATGCCCGGGAGTAAACCCGCGACGAACATGGCGGCGATTGAGACCGTTCCCCCGGAAACCAGCGCATAGACAATCATGATGTTGCTGGGAGGAATGATTAGCCCGGTGGTGGCGGCCGTTGTGGTGACGGCGACGTTGAAGGGTAGGGAATAGTGCTTTCGATTCATTTCCGGGATCATGAACCCACCGACGGAGGAAACGGCCGCGGTCGCGGAACCGCTGAGGGCCCCAAAGAGCATGCAGGTCACAACATTGACCTGGGCGAGGCCACCGGTGAGGTGGCCGACCAGGGCGCTCGCGAAATCGATGAGACGACGGGCGATTCCTCCCTGTCCCATGAGATGACCGGAGAGGATGAAGAAGGGGATAGCCAGCAACGTAAAACTGTCGATGCCCGTTGCCATTTTCTGAGCGATCGTTTTGGCCGCTAATTCGAAAGACCCCATGCTGAACCAAGCCGCCGCGAATGACGACAAGGCAATGCCCACGGCGACGGGGACGCCCATGAGGAGGAAAAGGATGAAGAGAGAGGCTAGGATTGCGATGGACATTGACCGTGAAGGCTTACTTTGCCCTTGTTCTCTCGTTTCGTGCCTCCGACCACCGTTCGGCAGCCTGATCGAGGGCGCTCCAGGCGATGAAAAGGCCGCTTACTGGAAGTGCGAGATAGACCCAACCCATCCTCATTCCCAGGGCAGGCGAAACTTGATTGGTTGCCAAGGTCAGGCTGACGAGGTGGATGCCCCCGTAGACGAGGATGCTCACCGCAAAAACGAAGACCACAAGCTGGGTGGCGATTTCGGTCCAGAACTGGCCCTTGGGGGATAGGTGGGTGACCATGTAATCGATCCCAAGATGGGCCTTTTGGCGGAACCCCAGACCGGCGCCAAGGGACGCTACCCAGATCATGAGAAGCGTCGCCAGTTCGTCGGTCCAGGTGCTGGGCCTTCCTAGAAGGTATCGCGTGATGACCTGCCAACTGACATCGAGCACGAGAATCGCGACCAGTCCGATGAGGGTCAACTCGAGGCACCGGATGGTGAGGTTTCGCAGGAGGGCCAGGGTTTTCAAAATGGACTCACCCTTGGAGGATCATTCCGATGGTGCCGTCCGCAACTGACGAATGCGGGCGATGAGGTCGCCCACTGGAGTGTTGCGGTAGGACTCGTGAAGGGCCTGGACCGAGGCGCGGAAGGGCGCTTTGTCGGGACGGGAGATTTCGACACCCTCCGCCTCGAGTGTTTCCAAGGCTCGTTTTGTTTCCTGTTGCCATAGTTCCCGCTGGAACATCGCCGCGTCGTTTGCTGCCTGACGAATGATGTCTTGCTGTGCCTCGGTCAGCCGATTCCAGGCCGCCTCGCTGACCAGAACGACATCGGGGACCGAGGAATGTTCGTCCAAGCCATAGAATTTGCAGACCTCGTAATGTCGCGATGAGAGAAAGCTGGGAGGGTTGTTTTCGGCACCATCCACAACTCCTTGCTCCAGGGAAGTGTAAAGTTCTCCAAATGCGATTGGCGTCGGTGCTCCCCCCATCGCCTCAACCATTTGCATCGCGGTTTTACTGTTTTGCACTCGAATCTTGAGTCCCTCCAGATCGCCGGGGCGATCGATTGGCCGCTCCTTTGTATAAAATGAGCGACTCCCGGCATCATAATAGCAGAGGCCGATCAGTCCTTTTCCTTTTCCCGAATCCAGGAGCTCTCTGCCTATTTCACCCTCAAGGGTTTCCCAGAGATGGGCGGCGTCGTCAAAGAGGTAGGGGACGGTAAAGACGCCGATCTCGGGGATAAACCCTTCGAGCGGCGATGCCGACGTCTTGACCAGATGAAGGGACCCCAACTGGACCTGCTCCACCATCTCACGTTCCGAGCCAAGCTGTTCGTTTGGATAGATATCCATTCTGAGGGTTCCTTGCGAAGCCTGCTGGACTTGAAGGGCCATCTGTTCCAGAGCCTTATGGACGGGGTGGCTGGTTGGAAGGCTGTGGCCAAGCTTGAGGACTTGATCGGTCCCCTGATCCCCGCACCCGACCAGATGAAGCGTGGCGAGGAGCAGGATCGAGGCGGTCAGGCTGGGTTTGATGGGGATGGACATGGTCTTTGCCAAGGAATCTATGCGAGGGATCTGAAAGAATGGAGCCAAAAATGGGAGTCTTGGTGGAGAGCATCGTTCGGAAGCCATGACTTCCTAAAGGCGGGCGGGATGACTTGGGTGTCTGGAGGGGGGCTTGCCTTGGGGGAAACCATCAGGGAAACTGGGAAGACATGAGTTCTCTGCTTTTGAAGGCCGCTCGAGTCTGGACGGCATTTTGGCGGGAGGCGCCAGTCATGGTCGGTGTGTTGGGATGGCTCGGGGGCCTTGGTCCGGGAGGGAACGAAACGGTGAGGGCTGATCGCCTCCCCAATGTGCTGGTAATTTATACCGATGAGCATCATTTCAACACCCTCGGGTGCTATGGGGGGACGGTTGTCCAAACCCCGCACATCGACTCGATTGCCGACGCGGGCGCTCGCTGCACGAGCTTTTATGCCGCGACCCCCGTCTGTTCCCCCTCCCGGGCGTCGATCCTTTCCGGAAACTATCCGCAGCACACGGGTGTCGAACGCAATGATGTGCCGCTCGATCCCGACATCGTGACCCTGGGTGAAGCGCTGCGCCGGGAGGGCTACGCCACCGGGTGGGCGGGCAAATGGCACCTGGCGGGCAAGGGGAAACCCCAGTGGGCTCCACCGGAGAAGTTTGGATTCGTTGAGAATCGATTCATGTTCAATCGAGGCCATTGGAAAAAGCTGGTGGAAACGGCCACCGGGCCTCGCGTGGGTTCGCGAAATCGCAAGGGTCAGCCGGACTATGGAATGGCGGGAGCGGATGAACACAGTTATGCGACCGATTGGTTGGTGGGAAAGACGATTGATTTCATCGAGGAACACACCAAGCAGCCGTTTTGCTTTGTCACGAGCCTTCCCGATCCCCACGGGCCGAATCGAGTTCGGCCCCCCTATGATACGCAGTTTGTCGGGGGTGATGTTTCGATTCCTCCAAGCTACTTCAAACCCCGAACGGCCGTCCCGGGATGGGCCCCGCGATCGCCCAAGATCAACCCCAGGTGGATGCGGGCCAATCTTCCGCAATACTATGGGATGGTGAAGTGCATTGATGATAATGTGGGGCGGATACTCACCGTGCTTCGGAGACAGGGACGGCTGGAGAATACGATCATTGTGTTTACTTCGGACCACGGGGATCTTTGTGGGGAGCACGGCAGGTCGGAAAAGGGGAATCCCTACGAGGGCTCGGCGAGAATTCCCTTTCTCTTGTCCTACCCTGGTGTTGTTCCGAAAGGCCACCGCATCGATGAGGCGCTCAACACGACCGACGTGCTGCCAACCCTCATGGCGTTGATCGGGAAGCCGCTGAAACACGCCGTCGATGGTCGCGATGCCTCGGTGCTCTTTCGCGGGGGTGTTCCAGAGGGCTGGCAAGATGTCACGGTCTTTCGGAGCACCGCGACCGGAGGGCACTGGGTTGCGGCGGCCTCGAATGATTTCAAACTTGTGGTGTCGAATCAGGACCGGCCCTGGCTCTTCGATTTGACAACCGATCCTTATGAGATCAACAACCGGATTGACTGGCCGACCTACTCCAACATCGCGGGGAAACTGGCGGAAGCGCTTCGCGACTATGAGAACCAGGTCGGGGATCCGTTTCTCGGTGAGGAAATGATTCGGGGTCAATTGGACTCGCTCTTGGAGCGTTGAGGGGAAGAGGGGCATGCGCTTGATCCTGAGCGGGGCGGGATCATGATTGACGGGGTCAAATTTTTTTGGGGTTGGGAGGTTGCCAAGCGGGACGATTCCTACTTAGGTTCTGCGAGTGAGTGTCAGTGAGAAAACCGAATCGCAGATTCGGGTCGGGATGATTTCATTGGGGTGTGCCAAGAACCTGGTCGACGCCGAGATTATGCTGGGTTCCTTGATGAAGGAGGGCATTGAGATTACAAATGATGCCAGCCAAGCCGATGTCGTCATTGTCAATACCTGTTCCTTCATCGATGCGGCTCAAGAGGAGAGTGTGGATACCATCCTTGAATCGGATCAACTTCGGAAGGAGGTCCGACCCGAGCAAGGCTTGATTGTCGCCGGGTGCCTACCTCAGCGGTATCGAAACGAATTGCCCAAGCTTCTCCCTGAGGTGGACGCGTTCATGGGGATTGACCAGGTGGAGTCGATTTCGGGAATCGTCCGGTCCGCCCACCAACAGCGGTCAAGACGACTGAAGCGCTCTTCTCGAAAACGCAGTGCCGACGAGTCCCGAA
>DEAY01000482.1:0-613 GCA_002348345.1 Verrucomicrobia bacterium UBA2970 | reverse complement strand
CCGACGAGTCCCGAAAGGCGGAGGCGTCGGGGAAAACGCAAACGGCGTCAAGCGAACCGAAGGTCGATGTCCACCAGCGCCCGCATTTCATCCCTGACTTCGAAACGCCTCGCTTTCGACTCACGCCTAGGCATTTTGCCTATGTGAAGATCGCCGAGGGATGCAACCATCCGTGTAGCTTTTGCATCATCCCCCGGATGAGAGGGTCGCATCGGAGTCGGCTCCAGGAGGACATTGTCCGGGAGTCCCGCCAGCTTTTGAAAGACGGCGTCAAGGAGCTGAATCTAATCTCACAAGACTCGACCTACTACGGCATGGATCTTCGTCCGGGGCATCGGAAGACGATTTCATCTCCCGAACGTTTTCAGGAAGCCAAAGCAGGAATGCCGCAGGACGCCGCCACCCTCTCGACACTGCTTCGGGAGTTGAACGATCTCCCCGGCCGGTTTTGGATTCGTTTGCTTTATACCCACCCCGCTCATTGGACCGACGAACTGATCGAAACGATGGCGGCCTGCCGGAAGGTGGCTCGGTATGTGGATTTGCCGCTCCAGCACATCCACCAGCATATGTTGGAGCGAATGCGGCGGGAAACGTCTCAGGAGTACATTGT
>DEAY01000211.1:35972-36206 GCA_002348345.1 Verrucomicrobia bacterium UBA2970 | reverse complement strand
AGTTGAGAAGCCACCCAAACCGTCCGGCAATAAGCCTCAAGGATCTCCATCTTGAAATAGGCATCCTCCACGGTCAGATGACTCCAAGACACCGCTCCGTGATTCCCCATTAGGATGGTGTTATGCTTCTCCGCCAAATCGGCCACCAGTTTCCCCATCTCCGGGGTTCCCGGGGTTCGATAAGGGGCAATCGGAACCTTGCCGACAAAGACCTCGATCTCCGGAATCATGCAG